>JAPDPT010000023.1 GCA_034506315.1 candidate division KSB1 bacterium
TGGAAGAACAGACTGGGTGCGGCCCTGCATCTACAGACCGTGGAGGTCACGGGCCTGGAGAACATCCCCGTGAAGGGACCGGCTTTGCTCGCCCCCAATCATCTGAACTGGAAGGACATCTTCTTCACGGCGGCCGTTGTGGCGCGGCAGCTCTATTTTGTCGGGACGCACGAGCTTTTCGACTATCGCTTCTGCCGCCACATGATCTACAAGTATTCCTTGCGGACGGTGCGTCCGCGCCTCACGAAGCCCTTCTTCAAATGGCTGGCGACCTACCTGGCTCGGGTGATCGTGCCCAGGGTCAGACGGGTAGGAACGATCCCTATCAAGCGCAACGATCACGATCGGCAGTTCTTCGAGGTGTCGAAAGAATACTTGAGAATGGGGCGAGCCATTTGTATTTTTCCGGAGGGACGCATCGGAGACGGGAAAAGCCTTCGTCCCTTCAAGATGGGAGCGGCGAAGATCCTCCTGGACTTGTACCACGAGGGAAGGCGGCACATCCCGGCGATCCCGATCGCCATCAAGGGGACGGAGAGGTTTTTCCTGCCGTGGCGAAAGCTTGTGTTCCGGGTCGGCAGACCCATTTACATCGATGACTTCATCGACCGTCGGGACCGGGTGTCGATGCTGAGCTTCACGCGTGAGCTCCAGAATCGCGTGGCCGAGCTTTTCCATCGAGCGTGAAGCATCGGCGCCCGAAGCGGCGGACTGCGGTCTCTACGGGAGGAACGGATGGCGGAGCGACCAGAAGGACTACCGAATCCGCGGAAAAGCGGGCCGCGCGTCGATAGACCCTGGCGAGTCGTGCTGTACAACGACGATGTCCATAAGTTCGAGGATGTGGTGCGTCAAGTCCGTAAGGCTACCGGATTCTCCCTCCTTCGAGCCATGGAAATTACCTATGTGGCCCACAATGTGGGGGAAGCCGTCGTGTACGAGGGGGCCTTTGTCGATTGTGTCCACATCGCCGACGAGCTGCGCAAAGGCGGGCTGTCGGTGCGCATCTTCGGATAGTCCTGTACCGCCAAGCGCCCTTTCCTCGGTCCATGCTCCTTGCACAGCGTGGCTTTGTTCGCGGCAACTTCGGCTCCCCTAGCCCAGGCGGTTTGCCTTTCGGGCGGCCCCTCGGGCTCACGCGAGCTCTGAGCGTACCGGGCCGAGCTCCGATGCCGTACAGGGAGCCTACAAATTGCCCCAGGAGCTTTCAGCAACTTGTGCTGGTTCGCGGCGGATCCCCGCCCCCAAGCCGGAGGCAGGATCGCATATGACGGCGGAGCTAAGGAGCGTCCGGGTGGGGAAACGGCCGGTCGTGGGAGTTCTTGCGGTGGGGGTGCTCGCGATGTCTTCCGCCTCGCTTTGGATCCGCATGTGCACGGTCCCCGCATTCACGATCGCCGCCTACAGGCTTCTCCTCTCAACACTGGCCTTCTGCTTGGGCGAGGCTCTGAGGACTGGCGGGCGCACCCAACTCTTCAAGCCCACAGGGCGGACTTTGGCGGCGGGTCTTTTCCTTGCCTTCCATTTCGGCACCTGGATCCAATCGTTGCGGCTGACGAGTGTGGCAAGCTCAGTGCTTCTGGTGCAGACGTCGCCAATTTTTGTCGCGGTGGCCTCGGCCATACTTCTCTCCGAGCCACCGTCCCGTCTTCAAATGGGCGGGATTCTGACGACGTTGGCCGGCACCGTTGTGGTCGCTGGGCATGACCTCACGTCTGGCCGCCAGGCACTCCTCGGCGACGCCCTTGCCCTGGCAGGAGCGTTGGGCGCTGCTGGGTACTGGATCTGTGGCAGGGCAGCCAGACAGAGGATGGATACCGGAACCTACGCGCGCACCGTGTACGGCACGGCGGCTGTCGTGACGGTAGCGCTGGCCGCTGTTTCGGGAGCTCCCTTGGCCGGCTTCTCGGGAAGCAACTGGCTTCTGCTGGTCCTCATTGCCCTGGTCCCCCAGGGGGTCGGTCACACTTCCTTCAACTGGGCCCTGAAACACCTCTCAGCGACAGCTGTATCGGTTTTCGCGTTAGGGGAACCCGTAGGCGCTTCGCTCCTGGCCTATCTGTTCTTGGGCGAAAGTCCCCCACCGGGGACCCTCCTTGGCGGTGTGGCCGTACTCCTGGGCATTTACTTGACCCTTCAGGGCGAAAGAGTCAAGACCACGAAAGGAAGAAGAGGGAGCGCGTGATGGACGTTCGCTACGATCCTTTCCTGGGTCCGAAAGCCGAGAACTTCGAGCTGCTGAAAGAGCTGATTCTGCAGGTTCTGTTCTGGCAGGCTCGCTGGCGGAGGTCGCACTTCCCCGCGGACCCGAGTTTGTACCCTCAGCGCGGGGTCGACGAAGCCGCTGTCGCGCACTTGCGCTGTGCTCTGCGGGAGTTTCTCGCGCGCATGGAGAGGAATATCCCGTTTTCGCATCCCCGATACGTGGCACAAATGCTCAAGGATCCCGGCATCCCGGCGATCGTGGCGTACTTTGCCACGATGCTGATCAACCCCAATAACCACGCCTACGAAGGGGGACCGGTCACCACGGAAATGGAGCTGGAGGTTGTCGACGACCTCAAGCGGATGCTCGGTTTTGACCGGGGATGGGGGCACCTGACCAGCGGCGGTACACTGGCCAATATGGAAGCCATGTGGGCGGTGCGCGACACCCTTCGGGAGGGGACGGTGGTATTCAGTGCGGGATCGCATTACTCCTGGAAGCGAATCTGTTCGGTCCTTCGGATTCGCAGTTGGCGCGAGATCCCTGTCGATCGTAACTACCGGCTGGATCTCGACGCGCTGGAGTCAGTTCTGCGCGCGCGGCGAGTGGTGATGGTGGTGGCAAACCTGGGTACCACCGGCACAGGATCCGTCGATCCCCTACCCGAGATCCTTCGACTGCGGGACCGATACGGCTTCCACCTGCACGTGGACGCAGCCTATGGTGGCTACGCCCGCTCTATTCTCCTGGAGGCCGATGGCCGGCTCAAGCCCCTGGGCCAGATCGAGTGGCTGTCGCGCGAGGTGTACGAATCCCTGCAGGTGCTGCCGGAGGCTGACTCCGTTACGATCGATCCCCACAAGCACGGGCTGGTCATGTACGGCGCCGGGGGACTTATTTTCCGTGACGAAAGGTTTCAAAGGACGCTTCTCAATACCGCGCCCTACACCTACCACGTCCGGCAGAAGCCGAACCTGGGCATGCTCACGCTGGAAGGGTCGCGTCCGGGGGCAGCAGCGGCCGCTACCTGGTTTACCCATCGCCTCTTTCCGCTTCACGCAGAGGGCCTGGGTGCGATCTTGGCTGAGACCCTGAAGGCAGCGCGGGAGTTTGCCGCGCGCCTGCCAAGGGAGACAGACTGGGAGCCTCTGGTCTGGCCCAACCTGGACATTGTCTGCTTTCACCCGAAGCGGGGAAACCGTACCTTCGAGGAGCTGAACGGGCTTGCTTCCGCCCTATATCAGGAGATGTCGGTTGAGGCGGAGAGTCCCGAATTCGTCTTCTCGAAGTTCGTCGTGGAGCCAAGTACGGCGAGGCGCTTTCTCGGTCTTCGGCGGAAGCCTGAGCAGGGTTGGATCACCTTGCGTGCGGTGCTGATGAAGCACTGGCTTAGCCTGCCTCCCAAGCCCACGTACATCGACCGGATGATTGAGGTGCTGCGGCGCAAGCCGGGGCCGGGGTAGACTTGTGTAGCTCGGTGAGCCCTTGAGGGGTGCGGGCGTGCCTCATAGGCCCGGCCTTGTAGGTGGCAGCGGTCCATCCGGGAGACTGGGGCCCCTTGACTCTGGCTGAGTTGGGTCAGGCCTTCGAATCGGGGATGGAGATCTGCGCGGAAGCAACCCACGCCGCAGAGCGGGTTCCCCCAAAAAGAAAAAGCCCACCATCGGTGGGCCGTAATCCTCCTCGTCAACGGATCCGGGGAGAAGTGCTAACGGAACATCGCCTTGATACTTCCCCACGTATGGCGCGCCGCCGACACCTGAACGGCAACGGAGAGCACATCGGAATAGGAGAACCTTCCGTTCGACTCCACGATGCGGAGGCGGTAGTAGTACGTGCGGTCGGAAGCCTTGAAGATCGTCTTGTCCACGTAGGTGTAGGTGCGCACGGTTTCGGCGCTGGGAGTTCCTTCGGCTTCCACCCGGCCAATGCGCTGGAATCCTTCGTGGGGGTCGAGGCTGCGCTCCACCTCGTAAGCCTCAATTCCCTGCTCGGCCCGCACGCGCCACACAAGGGTCACCTTGTTCAGGCCGGGCTCGGCCTTGAAGTCGACCAGGATCACCCCTGCCTGAAGACTTGCCGCTGCAACCAACCCGCACGCGAGCGCCAAGATTCGACGCATATTCACCTCACCAGGTGTTTTTCTGCGCGAAAAGTAATGCTTCGCCCAGCGAATGTCAAGGGATTTGTTCTCGCGATCGCTTTTCTTCGCTGCCTCCCTCGGGCTAAGGTCGGAGGTTGTCATTGTGCCTTCGAGCCGGGATTCGTAGTTTAGGTCAAGCGCCAGACTTAGGACGGCGGCTCTTAAACCGGATTCGAGGAAATGACGCGAGGATACGGAGGCCGGGAGTGTCGGCAGGTGCGCGAAGGATTGTGCTGAGCTTCCTCATCCTTCTTTCCCTTGGGATCAGCGGCTGTTCCCGCGACCGCGGAAAGCCGCGCTTCCTCTGGGTGGACGCCCTCGCCAATTGGGAGGCCATCGTCTCTCCTGGGGACATCGACCGGATCGCGTCCGCGGCCAAATCGGCGGGATTCACCGGGCTTGTGGTCGAAGTGAAGCCGATTACCGGTCAGGTGGTCTACCCGAGCCGAGTAGCGCCCCGCCTCACGGAATGGAAGGGCGCTGTGAGTCCCGGCGGATTCGACTATCTCGACGCGTTCGTCCGGACCGCTCGCAGCTACCGGCTGAAGGTGTTTGCGTCCGTGAACGTGTTCGCGGGCGGGCACCGGCGGTTTCGAAAGGGAATTGCCTACGAGGACCATCCGGACTGGGTGTGCGTGGCGAATACCCCCCTCGGGCTTGTACCCAGCACCGACGTGCCTCACACGGAATCGATTTTTCTCCAACCCAGTCGGCGCTCGGTCCAGGAGCAGAATTTCCGGATCCTCGAGGAAATTCTACGCCACTACCCCGTGGATGGGGTCGTCCTGGACCGTGTGTATTATCCGGACCTCACGGTGGATTTCAGCGAGGCTGCACGGGAGGCTTTCGAGCGTTTCCTGGGTCGCGAGATCCGGGTTTGGCCGGACGAGGTGTACACGTACGAGGGGGATCGGCGTGTCGCAGGCCCGCTTTTCCGCGACTGGCTGTACTTCCGTGCCAAGCTGCTGCGGGACTTCCTTGTGGAAGCCCGTCGGATCGCCAAGCAGGTAAGACCCAGCGCGAAATTCTGTCTGTACGTAGGGGCCTGGTATCCCCAGGCGGTAGAGATGGGGCTGAACTGGGCTTCCCCGTCCTCTCCGTTTGTGCGTCTCTGGCCGGACACGCTTTTCCGTGCCACAGCCATGGGAGATCTGCTCGACGCTTTGTTCTGCGGTCTCCTGTTTCAGGCCGTGGGGGCCGAGGAGGTCCTCCAGGGCCTGCCGGCGGAGCTGAGCGGCTGGTACACCGTGTCCACCGCTTCGGACAGCGTACGCCTTGTGGTGGGATCCCAGACCCCCGTGTTTGGGGTGCTCCTGGTCTCCCAGTACGCGAACGATCAGGCCCGCCTGTGTAAAGCCACAGGGATCTGTTTGAAGAAGCTTGACGGCGTGGCGGTCCTGGACCTGGCGGTGGTGGAGAAGCTGAACCTGTGGCAGAGGTTGAGACCTTGCCTTGCCCAGCGCCCCTGAGCCCCAGTGCGGGGGTGGTGGCCGACGGTCCTTGACATTCGGCGGTGCGATTGGTATATTGGCGGCGACCTGCATCAGTCCCGCCACAACTGTAAGCGAGGGTGGAGCGGTGCGAAGGAGAGGCAGCCTGTGGGCCACGATGGGGGCGGCTTTCACCCTGACCCTCGGGGGACACCTCTGGGCTGGTACAAGCGGGAAGATCGCTGGAATCGTACGCGACGCCAAGTCGGGCGAGCCCCTGCCGGGCGTAAACGTCGTCGTCGAGGGTACGACCATGGGGGCGGCCACCGGAGTGGATGGCTCTTACTTCATCCTCAATGTGCCCCCAGGCACGTACAGCGTCCGGGCGCAGATGATCGGTTACCGGCCGGTGGTGGCTACGGGTGTGCTTGTCCGCGTGGACCTGACGACCGAGCTGAATTTCCAGCTCGAGCAAACCGTCATCGAGGTGACCGAGGCTCTGGTGGTAGAGGCACAGCGGCCTCTGGTGCAGAAGGACATCACCTCCGGGCGGGCCATTGTCACCGCTGAGCAGATCAAATCCCTGCCGGTCGAAACCTTCACCGACGTCCTGAAGACCAAGGCGGGCATTGTCGAGGGGGCTGGAGGGAGTCTGCACATCCGGGGCGGCAGGGCCGGCGAGGTCTCGTATATGATTGACGGCGTTCCCGTGGACAATCCCTTCTGGGGCGGAATGGCTCTCCGCGTGGAGAACAGCGCCATCCAGGAGCTCCAGGTGGTGAGCGGGACGTTCAACGCCGAGTACGGCAAGGCCATGTCCGGCCTGGTGAACATCGTGACCAAGGATGGCGGGCGCGAGTATCACGGCGAGATCTCCGCCTACTTTGGAGACCGGATCAGCAGCCGCAAGGACATCTTCCCCAACATCGAGCGGGTGGAACCATTCAACGTCGTCAACGGGGAGATTACCCTCAGCGGTCCGGTCCCCTGGACCGGAAACAAGCTCACCTTCTTCACCAGTGGCCGATATCTGGACGACGGGGGCTATCTCTACGGCATCCGTGAGCACCGGCCGATAGACGTTCTCTTTCTCGACTCCCTGACCGTCCTGAATCTGGCGCAGAGCCCCTACGGCACGCGCCTGAACTTTCTGGAGCCGTACACTGATGCCAACGGGAACGGGCGTTTTGACCTTGGCGAGCCATTTCTGGATCTCAATCGCGACGGCCGGCGCAACAACGGCTTTTCCGGAGACAGCGCCTACGTCTCCATGAACCCTTCCCGCCGGGCGTTCTGGCACACCAAACTAACCTACGCCTATCGTCCCGGGACCAAGCTTCGCTACTCCCTCATGTACGAGCGGGTCTTTGACAAGGACTACAATCACTCCTTCAAGTACAATCCCGACGGAGTGCCGCCAAGCTGGTCCTGGTCCGCCCAGCACACCCTGGACCTCACGCACACCTTTTCCGCTGCCACCTATCTGACCCTGAAGCTCTCCCAATACAACTACGATTACAAGTCGTTCCTCTACGCCGATTGGCGTGATCCCCGCTATTTGCCGAACGAGCTTCTGAACACGCCGGGGTACGAGTTCGTCGCGGGGGGCCAGGCGAAGACGCACACGTACCGGACCTCGCAGACGCGGGTGGTTCGCCTTGATCTCACCAGTCAGTTGAACAAGACCCATCAGGCCAAGGCCGGCTTTGAAGCGCGTCTGCACCGGCTCACGTACCATACCTACTACGTCGACATTCGCTCTACCTACGACTACGTGCCCACCATCCACACGCCGGAGTCCAGCACCTCGAACAATCGCTACGTGCGTGAGCCATACGAGGGAGCTTTCTACGTGCAGGACAAGATCGAACTTCGCAACATGGTGGTGAACGTAGGCCTGCGGTTCGACTACTTCCACGCCAACTGGAAGATTCCGACCGATCCTCGGGACAAGAAGCTCATCGCGGGTAACCGGCTCTCCCTCCAGGACCTGCGGCTGACGCGGGTGAAGGCCAAGACGCAATGGAGCCCGCGACTGGGAATCGCTTATCCCATTACCGATCGCGGGGTCATTCACTTCAGCTACGGACATTTCTTCCAGATGCCGGGCTTTGCCTACCTCTACGCGAACCCTGAGTTTGAAGTGGTCAGCGGGCGTTTCCAGAGCATCCTGGGGAACGCGGATCTCAAGCCCGAGCGGACGGTCCAGTACGAGGTTGGACTGCAGCAGCAATTCGGTGAGGACATCGGAGCTGAGATCATCCTCTTCTACAAGGACATCAACGATCTGCTGGGCCTCGATTACGTGGAGCTCTATTCGCGCGGCGACTATTACATGCGCTACGCGAACGTGGACTATGGCCATGCGAAAGGTATCACCCTTTCCCTGGAGAAGAGGCGGACGGGGCTCGTTTCAGCCACCCTCGACTACACCTACTCCATCGCCGAGGGGAACTCCAGTGATCCCCTGAGCCGCTTCTACGATATGCAGACCGTACCGCCTCGGGAGAGCCCGCGTAGAGCCTTGCCCCTCGATTGGGACCAGCGCCACACCCTGAACGCCACCGTCTCGCTTTCGCGACCGGGACGCTGGGGAGTCAGCTTGCTGGCTCGCATCGGCTCGGGGCTCCCTTACACCCCCGAGTTCCAGGGAATGCGGCTGGACGTGATCAATTCAGGGCGTAAACCCCCTCGCTACAACTTCGATCTGAACGCCTTCCGCGAATTCACCCTCAGGGGAGCTGTGCGTCTAACCCTTTTCCTGAGGGTCTACAACGTCTTCGATCAGCTGAACGAGAATTACGTCTACGACGACACCGGAAGGGCTACCTACTCACTGATCCCCACCTACGTACCGGACCACGGGAACGAATACGGACGCCATCATCTTTCGGACTACCTGAACCGCCCGCACTGGTATTCGCAGCCGAGGCAGGTTTTCGCAGGGGTGGCGTTGTCGTTCTGAAGGGCAGGCGCGACTTCGCGTTCGCTCCTGGTTCAGGGGGAAGATTCTTGGCTCAAGACTCCGTGGGATCCTCTATGGAGAATCCGCGGGAAAGTGCACGGAGTAGCCCGATGATCATTGGGTCCGACAGACGCGACGGGTATTGCGTTCGGCTGCTGGCAGCCAGCGTGGCGACCGTTTTCCTTCTCCTGCGCCCAGGGGCTGGACATGGCCAGGCCCTGCCCTGGCCCGACAAGTCGGCCAGCCAGGCGGAGTGGGACGCCTATCACCGACAACTGGAGCTGACCCTGAAGAAATTCAAGAGCACGCCGGGCCGCCACGGCAATCACGAATGGCGCAAGCAGGGTCTGCACAACGGGAATCAAATCGTGACCCTGTTCTACAATTACGGGTCCATCGGCAAGCCGCGCACCGAGCCCTCCCTCCAATGGCCCAAAGGAAGCGGTCACGGCTACGGATTTGAGTTCGGCATTTTGGTTGCCGGCGAGGTGCGCGACATTCACGGCTTTCGGAGGCACATCGTTTCCGACGGGCTCGATGTGGGCGGTGACCGTGCTCCCAACGGCCTGCCCTGGGGCTGGGAGCCCCTGCCGGGGTTTGCCGACTCCGCGCAAGAATTCATCGCGATGAGCGACCGGCCCTCGACCTGGCCCCCCTTCTGGCCTAATAAGGGACCAGAATGGGCGGGCAAATGGATCGGGGAATACGGGTTGGGGGTGGTCACCGCGGACCAGGAAAGCTACTACGTCATGGATGATTACTGGAACGGGGAGTTCGCGTTTCTCCCGGACCCGGTGAACGATCCGGACCGAAGGGGGCTCGGCGTCCAGGTAGAGGTGCGCGGGTATCAGTGGACCCATACCTTGGCCCAGGATTGCATCTTCTGGATCTACGAGATGGAGAACGTTGGGGCTGACACCCTTCCGCGCATCTATCTGGGCATGTACGGAGATCCGCACGTAGGCGGCGCCGACGATTACAGCGACGACGACGGATACTACGATACCAAGCTCGACATGGTGTTTGCCTGGGACCATGACTTTCGCGGCGAACACACGGGCTGGCGTCCGGGCTATCTGGGCTACAAGTTCCTGGAGAGTCCCGGTGAACCTTACGACGGCAAGGACAATGACGAAGACGGAATCGTCGACGAAAGCATGCAGGATGACATCGACAACGACGGCGACTGGAATCCCCTGGTAGACGACGTGGGGGCTGATGGATTGGGTCCCGATGATCCCGACTACCCGGGACCCGATCGGGGGGAAGGGGACGGTGTGCCGAGCCATGGCGAACCGAACTTCGATGAGACCGACCTCGACGAGGCCGATCAGATCGGCCTTACCACCTTCTCCGTCTTCGAATATGGCTCTGTCTGGGCCTCCCAGGACGAAGACATCTGGCGGATGATGGCTTCCGGGATTGTCGACTCCCTGTTCGACCAGACGACCGACAACATTTTCATGTATGCCTCCGGCCCCATCAAGGTGGCCCCCCATGACCTGCGGCGATTCTCCATCGCCCTTCTCTTCGGCTACGACGAGGCGGACCTGTTCCGGACGGCGAAGATCGTGCAGAAGATCTACAACGCCGGTTACCGGTTCGCCAAGGCTCCTCTGAAACCCCATCTCACGGCTGTGCCGGGCGACCGTCGGGTGACCCTGTACTGGGACGACATCGCCGAATACTCCCGCGACCCGGTGCACGGCTATGACTTCGAAGGCTACGCCATCTACCGGGGGACGGACGTCGGTTTCAACGACGCTCTGGTGATTACCGATGCCCAGGGCAATCCCAAGCTGTGGAAGCCCATCGCCCAGTTTGACCTAAAGGACGGTATCCGCGGTCCGCACAAGGTGGAGCAGGTCAACGGCATCCACTACTACATGGGTGATGATACGGGCCTGCGCCATTCCTTCGTCGATACCAATGTGATCAACGGCCAGACCTACTACTACGCGGTCGTGGCCTACGACAAAGGCGATACGATCGAAATCCCACCCACCGAATGCTCAAAAGCTTTCATCGAGGATCCGCCCAACTCCGGCCACTACGTCCCGGACGTGAATACGGCGATCGTGACGCCGCAGGCCCCGAGCGCCGGATACGTGCCGGCGAGGCTGTTCGGCGGCGAACTCTCCCATCAGGGGCCCGGAACAGGGCGCGTGTTCGTGGAGATCCTCGATCCATCGAAGGTCCGCGACGGACACACGTACGAGCTTACCTTCGAGGGTACGCCACCCGGGACGGTGACCTACTCGCTCCGCGATGTGGATGAGGTCGTGGCGGAGACGCTATCCGTCAACACCCGGTACTATTACACGAGATGGGACAGCAGCACCCTTCCGCCCCGACCCATCGACTCTGTACTGGTGGCGCGCCTGAATCCCAGCAAGAAGAACCTGATTGCCAGCAGCGTGGTGGTAAAGGGTATCAGCGATGGGCGCACCTACCAGCGCGGCGTGGACTTCGAGCCTGACGAAGAGAAAGACTGGATCGTCTTGAACCCGAGTTCGATGCGGGTGGACCAGAAGTACAGCGTGGAGTACCGGCGTTACCTTTTCCGTCGCTCGCCTCACCTGGACGGGAGCGACCTCAACCCGTATGAGCACGGGCTAAAGGTGACCGTGTTGAACGATCCCCTGGAACCGGATCCGCAAAGAAGTCGCTGGCTCCGAGGGAATTGCAACTTCCGCTACGTCGTTCAGAGGTATCCAGGGGGCGGCGTTGCCTACCCGGCCGATTACGAGATCCACATCGTTGACCGGGTGGTAAAGTCGTACAACAATCGCCCCGCGCGCTTCGTGGTCCTCAACGTGACCCGCGGCGACACCGTCCAGTTCGTCTTCTTCGATACCGATGGGGACTCTACGATCAGTCCGCAGGACAAGATCGTGCCCCTGGAGAGGGGGATCCAGACAAAGCCGGTAGGCACGTGGCAGGTCTTCTTCTACCCACCGCCGGATTCCATTATCTACGACCCGCTGGGCAATCCGGTGGACACGGTTCAGGTCCCCCTGAAGAAGCCGAAGGTCGGCGATGTGTTCCTGATCGCTTCGAAGAAGCCGTTCAGCAGCCTTGATCGTTTCACCTTCCGCACGGAGGCGCCGCGGATCGATCGGCAGCGGGCCAAGAAGGAGCTGGACCGGATCGCCGTCGTGCCAAATCCCTATGTTGCCGCAGCGGAATGGGAACCGAGACCGGACGTGCGTTCCGGACGCGGCGAACGCAGAGTCTACTTCATCCACTTGCCTGCCCAGTGCACGATTCGGATCTATACCATGAGCGGGGAGCTGGTGAAAACCCTCCACCATTCCAGCCCGCTCGAAGACGGCTCGGAAGCGTGGAACCTGCTCTCCGAGAGCGGAATGGACATCGCCTACGGGGTCTACCTCTATCACGTGGAGGCCCCTGGAATTGGAGAGAAGATCGGGAAGTTCGCGATCATCAAGTGACGAGAGTGGTCTGGATGAAAGCGCCGAGTGGTTTCGTGGGCCGATTTGTCTTGGGATGGGGGCTGGTGTTGCTTTTGGTGCCGCGGGCCTTCGGGGTCAATAAGGTGGCCACCACCGCAGCGCAGTTCCTGAAGATCGGCGTCGGGGCCCGTGCCGTCGGGATGGGCGGGGCCTTTGTTGCGGTGGCCAACGACGCCACAGCCCTCTACTGGAATCCGGGAGGAATCGCTCGCCTTCCCCGCAATGAGCTGGTGGTGCTCCACACGTCCTGGCTGGCGGACGTCTCGTACGACTTCGCGGGTCTCACCCTGAATCTCGGCAATTTCGGTACCGTTGGTGCCAGCCTTGCCGCGCTCAACATGGGGGAGATGGAAGTGCGCACCGAGCAGAAGCCGGAGGGGACGGGTGAGCTGTTCGACGCGGGGGATTTCGTGGCCGCCCTGAGCTGGGGTCGGAGTCTGACCGATCGCTTCTCCATCGGCTTCAACTTCAAGTACATCCACCAGAGCATCTGGCGAATGAGCGCTTCTGGGTTTGCCTTCGATATCGGTACCCTCTTCACGACCCAGTTCCACGACATGAGAATCGGAATGTCGATTTCCAATTTCGGCACCGAGATGCAGATGCGGGGTCAGAATGCGCGCCGGTACTACGATATCAATCCGGAGGCCTACGGGAGCAATGACCGCATCCCCGTGTACCTTGAGACCGAACGATGGCCCCTGCCCCTCCTGTTCCGGGTTGGGATCGCCATGGACTTGGTTCGGGGCAGCAGCCATCGCCTGACGGCTGCCGTGGATGCCGTCCATCCGAACGACAACGTGGAGCACGTGAACCTGGGAGCCGAATACACCTGGCTCGACATGGTCAGCCTCCGCGTGGGCTTCAATTCCGTGTTCGACGCGCAGAGCGAGCAGGGACTGACAGCGGGAGGCGGCATCCGCTACCCCTTGAGCGGGCAAGCTGGTCTGCGGGTAGACTACGCCTACGCCGATTTCGGGAGATTTTCGGGCGTGCATCGTTTTTCGCTGGCACTGGAATTCTGATTGGAGGCCGTGCCGGTCCGTCGCGCCAGCCTGTACTGCTGCCACGGAAGACCCGCCCCATGCGACACATCCAGAGACAGCGGGCACGAAGGACCTTCCGTCGTTTTCCTGCGCCGCCGACATTCCCCTGCGTGGTGATCCGTCGGACGTCCGAGAGGGTCGGGCCGGTTGGCCTCCGAGACCGCGGCTGACCCAAGCGTGGGTGGGGAAGAAGCACCGGCCGGTTGGGAGAAGGTTCCGGGGGCAGAATCCGTCCAGAGCTTGGAGGCAAGGGGAGGGTTGCGTGATGAGGCGGATATTACTGACCATGATCCTCTTGGTCATCGCCGGGAGCGCAGGCGCCGGCACCACGGGGAAAATCTCCGGGCGGGTAACCGATGCCGAGACCGGGGAACCCCTGCCGGGAGTCAACATCATTGTCGAGGGCACGACGCTGGGTGCCGCCACGGATATCCATGGGGAATACGTGATCCTCAACGTGCCGCCTGGAACGTACTCCGTCGTTGCCTCTATGATCGGCTATCAGAAGGTGCGGCAGGTCCAGGTGCGTGTGCGCGTCGACCTGACCACGCGTCTGGACTTCCAGCTGCAGCAGACAGTAGTGGACCTCGGGCGCACCGTGGAGGTGGTGGCGGAGCGTCCCCTCGTGCAACCCGACATCACCTCAAGTCGCGCGATCCTGAGCAGCGAGCAGATCCAGGCGATGCCCGTGGAGAACTTCCAGCAGGTGATCTCCTTGCAGGCCGGTGTCGTCCAGGGCGCCGGCGGAGAGCTGCACATTCGCGGAGGACGGGCGGGCGAAATCGTGTACATGATTGATGGCATCAGTGTGACGGACCCGTACGGCTCTTCCATGGCGATCTCCGTCGAGAACAGCGCCATCCAGGAGATCGAGCTGGTGAGCGGAACGTTCAACGCCGAGTACGGGCAGGCGATGTCCGGCGTGGTGAACATCATCACCAAGGAGGGAACCGAGCATCTCACCGGAAGCTTGCGGGGCTACGTCGGGGACTGGGTGAGCACGCACGACGACATTTTCTACAACATCGGCAAGGTTACCCCGCAGGCGGTGAAGGATGTGCAGGCCAACCTAAGTGGGCCTCTTCCCGTGATCGGGAAAGGCTCGACGTTTTTCCTCGACGCCCGCTACCTGGACAGCGAAGGCTGGCTCTGGGGATTGCGCCGTTACACACCGCAAGACTCGAACGACTTCTCCAACCCGGACTCCACCCTCTGGCACATCGAGGAGACGGGGGATCGAAAACCGGTGCCGATGAACCCGTACCGGAAATTCAGCGGCATGATCAAGCTGGCGCACTCCTTCAGCCCCAATCTTAAGCTGACCCTGACGGGCATGATGGATGATCGGTGGTCCAAACCCTACTGGCACAAGTACAAGCTGAATCCCGATGGCGTGCCGAATTACTACGGACGGGGCTACACGGGCATCGTCACCTGGACCCACCAGCTGAGTCCTCGTACGTTCTACACGCTGAAGTACTCGTACTTTTACACCCGGAACCGTTCGTATGTGTACGAGAACCCCTATGACCCGCGCTACGTGAGTCCCAACCGTTTCAACGCTTGCTCCGGGTACCGCTTCTACGCGGGCGGCGTGTACATGGGGCACACGTACCGGAGCACCACAACGCACGGCCTGCGCTTCGACATCACCAGCCAGGTCACCAAGCATCATCAGCTCAAAGCCGGGGTCGAGTATCGCCGGAACCGGCTGTGGTACGAAAGCTTCACCATATTGGTCGACGAGCGCTCGAACTGGAAGCCGGTCGTTCCTTTCCCCTGGGTGCCCGGATTTGAGAGCTCGCCGAATTACGACGCCTACGTCCACCACCCTCGCGACATGGCGACCTACATCCAGGACAAGATCGAGTTGAAGGACTTCATCGTCAACGTCGGTTTGCGCTACGAGCGGTTCTGGCCGGACGGACGCTTCCCC
The DNA here is from genome assembly GCA_034506315.1 of candidate division KSB1 bacterium. Taxonomy (GTDB): domain Bacteria; phylum Zhuqueibacterota; class Zhuqueibacteria; order Oleimicrobiales; family Geothermoviventaceae; genus Zestofontihabitans. The sequence goes on from JAPDPT010000023.1 coordinate 15,203, forward strand.
AAGGACCCCCGCGACCCGGACGTGTACAATCCCATCCGTCCTTCCCACCAGTACAAGAACTGGGATCCGAGCTTGCCTCCCGATCAGCTGATCCCCTACACCCTGGCGGAGAGGAAGGCGTTCTGGTTCCGCTCCAGCCGGCCGAAGGACCAGATCAGCCCCCGCATCGGCGTAGCCTATCCCATCAGCGACCGCGGGGTAATCCACTTCTCCTACGGCCACTTCCTGGAGATCCCGGAGTACGCGTACCTGTACACGAACCCGGATTTCGAAGTAGGACTCGGGCTGAGCACCACGATGGGTAACCCGGATTTGGAGCCGCAGCGGACGGTGAGCTACGAGTTCGGACTCCAGCAGCAACTGGGAGAGGACATCGGCCTTGATGTGACGGCTTACTACAAGGACATCCGGAACTGGCTTGGCACGGAGATCCACGAGACCTACATCGCGGGGAACCGATACGCGCTATACGTCAATCGGGACTACGCCAATGTCCGGGGGATCGTGCTCTCCCTGGAGAAGAGGCATCGCAACTGGGTCTCGGCGAACATCGACTACACGTACGGCGTGGCCGAGGGAAGCGCCTCGGACCCCACGGCCGCCTTTTACGACGAAGCCAATGGCCTCGAACCGGAGAAGCAATTTGTGCCTCTCGATTGGGATCAGACCCACACCCTCAATGCCGTGGTGACCATCGGGCGCCTGCCGCATTGGAGCCTCAGCGTGGTGGCCAGCTACGGGAGCGGGCTGCCCTACACGCCGGAGTACCGCGGGTACCGATTGGCCTTTGAGAACAGCGAGCGCAAACCCGTCCGCTTCAACCTGGATCTGCGGATGCAGAGAACCTTTCGGGTCCGGGGTCTACGCTTTGCCGTGTTCGCCAATATCTACAACCTGCTCGATCGCCTGAACGAGGACTTTGTGTACACGGATACCGGGAGGGCGAGCTACAGTCTGATCCCACGCTACACCGGCAAGGTTTACGGCCCCAACACCCTTCAGGAGTACCTCGTGCGGCCCGACTTTTATTCCGAGCCGCGCCAGATCAAAGTTGGATTTGAGATCGGCTTCTGATGAAGTGGGAGGGCGAACGTGTGCGAGAAGGTATCGCTGTGAACACAGGAGGGTCAAGGGTGAAGCGGCGAGCGGCTATCCTGGCTTTTCTGGTGCTGGCGATCGCGGGCAGTGGGGAGGCGGGCGGGCCAGCTCTTAAGGGCTATCTGACTAAGGGAGCCGGGGATCCCGCTTTCAAGAAGAAGGGGATCCACGACGGAAACAAGATCTACACGATCTTCTACAACGACGGCGCCATCGGCGACTGGGCCACCGCCCGCATCGAGTCCGGTGTTTACCCGAAGGGCTCAGGGCACAGCTACTTTGCCGAGTTCACACCCGTGGTGGGCGCCGAGGTGCGCGACAAGTGGGGGCAGATCCGCCATATCTTCAGCGACGCCAGTGTGTACCGGGGCACAGCCGACATGGACCCACGCACCGGCTTGCGCTGGGGCTTCTGGCCGGTGCCCGGTTACGCCAACCCCGATCAGGATCAGGTCGCGATGAGCGACAAACCTCACACCTGGCCCCGGCATTGGCCCGACAAGGACGCCAGCTGGGATGGCTACTGGAACGGACAGTACGGCAAATACGCCCGCGCAGATCAGGAGTCCTACTACCGAATCGATGACTATCTGAACAAGGAGTTCGAGTTTTACCCCGATCCTCAGGACAGCAGCAAACGGGGCCTGGCGCTCGAAGTGGAGGTGCGTGGCTACCAATGGGCGCACCCGGCCGCCGAAGATATTATCATCTGGACCTACTGGATCACAAACACCGGGAAGGTCGACTACGAGAAGGTCGTGTTTGGAATGTACGGGGATGCCGACGTTGGGGACGATGGCGACCAGCGGGACGACGACGCGTGGTTCGACGTCCATCAGGACATCGTCTACCAGTGGGATCACGACAACCGCGGCGCCTGGGGAGGCCCCTGTGCCTACTTCGGTTTCAAGTTCCTGGAGTCGCCCGGCGATCCCCTCGACGGCAAGGATAACGACGGTGATGGCCTCGTGGATGAGAGCCAGCACGACGGCATCGACAACGACGGCGACTGGAACCCCCTCCTTGACGACGTGGGAAGCGATGGCATCGGACCGGAGGACCCGTACTACCCCGGCCCCGATTGGGACGGGAGCGAGGGCAATGGCAAGCCGGACCCTGGCGAACCGAATTTCGAATACACAGACAACCACGAGTCCGACCAGATCGGCCTCACCAGCTTCAATGCCGCGGCCTGGCCGGCCATTACCATGCAGAACGACGAGGACCTTTGGCGCCGTCAGGTGCCCGGCAACTTCACAGAGATCCAGCAGACGGTCGACCTGACCTTCCTCTATGGTTCCGGCTATTTCCCCTTACCCGCGGGTCAGAAGCGCAAGTTCGCCATCGCCCTCCTCTTGGGGGAAGATTACGACGATATCCTGCGCAACGCCGTCACCATGCAGCAGATCTACGACGCCGACTATGCCTTCGCCAAGCCGCCCGTCAAGCCCAATGTTGTGGCTGTCCCCGGCGACCACAAGGTGACGCTCTACTGGGACAAATCCGCCGAGTTCTACACCCGTGACCCCATCTACGGCCGGGATTTCGAAGGGTACCGAATCTACCGATCCACAGACCCCGCGTTTCTTGAGAGCTGGGTAATCACCGATGCCTACGGGAATCGGACCTTCAACAAGCCCATCGCCCAGTTTGACAAGATCGACGGGTTGAAAGGTCCGCACCCCATTGCTTTCAATGGGATCCAGTTCGACATGGGCAAAGACACCGGCCTGCGCTACTGCTGGACAGACACCACCGTGGAGAACGGCCAGACCTACTACTACGCCGTCTGCTCCTATGACCAGGGATATGACCGGGATTTCTTTGAGCGCGGGATTTCCGAGCTTCCCAACCTGCAGCCCATCGCTCCAGCGGAGTGCACCAAGCGCATTGTGATCGACGCGACCGGAAAAGTCATCGAGACCGACGTGAACACGGTGGTGGTCACACCCGATGCGCCTGCAGCGGGCTACGTTCCGCCGCCGGAGCGGAGCACGGAGGATGGCACGATCCAGCACCTGCGAGGTACGGGCACGGGCAGGATCGTCGTAGATGCCCTGGATCCCAGTCGGGTGCCGGACAGCGCCCGCTACCAGATCACGTTCGATGATAGCTCATCGGCGACCAAGGTGTTCAGCGTTGAGGACCTGCGGACCCACGTCGACACAGTGAAACTCGATACCCTCTGGCATCGCCTACGGGTGGGACATCTGGTCCCGAGCTCGGTCATCGTCCAGGAGGTGGGCAGCAACCGGGTTTTCGCGAAGGGTGTGGACTACGAGGTCGATTTCGACCGTGGGGCGATTCGCTTGGTCCGGGGCGGGGCCATATCCCCGAGCAAGAGCCTGCTTGTCTCCTACCGCTACTATCCCGTCTACCGGAGCCCGTACCTGGCCGGCCAGGATTTCAATGATTATTTCGACGGGCTTCGCATTCGGGTGTGGGATGATCCTCTTGCTCCAGACAGTCTGCGGAGCGGGTGGCTCCAGGGGGAAAAGCTGCGTCAGGCCCTGGAGCGCTACGGCTTCATCGGGGGAGCCGACCCGTTACCTTCGGCCTACCGCGAGGTGAGCAATCTGCGCGGCGTGGTCCAACTTTACCCCAATCAGGGTCTGGCCGTACCGTACGACTACGAAATCGTCGTCTACGATCGGGTCAAGGCCTACAGCGTGAATGGGAAGCGCCCGGCCAAATTCCTCGTCTTCGACATCACCCGAGGCGACACCGTAGACTTTGTCTTCATGGACGTCAATGGTGATAGCGCCATCGGGGACCAGGACGTGGTCATCCCGGTCGAAAAGGTCGGTACCCGGTATCGCGGGACGTGGCAGGTGAAGTTCTGGGCTCCGGATGGGGGCGAAAGAAAGCCGCGTCCGGGTGAGGTGTTCTGGATCGCGATCCGGAAGCCCTTCACGCGTGCCGATGTGTTCCAGTGGGTGGCTGAGGGAGCGCACTTGCGCATCCCCACCACCCGCAGCGGCCGGGATAGCCTGCTTTCCCGCATCGCCGTGGTACCCAATCCGTACGTGGTGACCGCCAGCTGGGAGCCCCAGCACGTGTACAAGTTCGGGCGCGGGCGCCGCAAACTGGACTTCATCCACCTGCCGGCCAAGTGCACGATCCGGATCTACACGGTCCGGGGCTACCTCGTGGACACCATCGTCCACGACGCGCCTATCGAAGACGGCAGCGAGAGCTGGGACATGCTTTCCAAAGATGGGCTGGAGATCGCCTACGGCGTGTACATCTACCACGTGGACGCCCCGGGGATCGGCGAAAAGATCGGCAAGTTCGCCGTGATCAAGTAGTCCGGGGATCCTCTACCCTCGGCTTCGGGGGGTAGGCGCTCTTAGGGCAGGGAGGAGGCTCAATGAGGAAGTTCTTCGCAGCCTTGGTTCTGTTAGTCCTTTGTATTACGGGGAATCAGGCAAGGGCGCAGTTTGTGCGCAATGTCTCCAAGGTTGGAACTACCGCGGCTGCCTTCTTGGAGATCGAGGTGGGAGGGCGTGCCCTGGGCATGGGCGGAGGCTTTGTGGGTCACGCCAATGACGCCTCCGCGCTCTACTGGAACGTGGGCGGGATCTCGCGACTTCCCAGGAATGAGCTGCTCCTGAGCCACACCCAGTGGCTGGCGGATATCCGCTTTGACTACGCGGGGTTTGTTCTCAAGCTGGGGCCCGACCGTGCGCTCGGCATCAGTCTGACCAGCATGACTATGGGGGAGATGGAAGTGCGCACCGTCTTTTACCCGGAAGGTACCGGGGAACGTTTCACGGCTGGGTCGTTCGCCCTCGCCGGAAGCTATGGCTGGAACCTAACCGATCGCTTCTCTATCGGCTTCACGGCCAAGTACGTCCACGAGACCGTATGGCATATGCGGGCAAACGGCTTCGCGGTCGACGTGGGGACGCTCTTCACCACGCAGTTCCATGGGATGCGGCTGGGTATGAGCATCTCGAATTTCGGCACCAAGATGCGACTGGAAGGAAAAGATACCCAGGTTACCCACGACATCGATCCGGTCAAGACAGGGAACAACGAGCGGATCCTTGCCCACCTGGATACCGACCGCTGGCCGATGCCCCTCATCTTCCGGGTCGGAATTGGGGCAGAGCTCTTTCAAGATAGCTGGAACCGCCTTTCCGTCGGGATTGATGCTGTGCACCCCAACGACAATACAGAGTACGTGAACCTGGGGCTGGAGTACGCTTTCCGAGGCTACTTCTTTGCACGGGCGGGCTACAAGAGCCTCTTCCTGCGCGACGGAGAGGAAGGCTTCACAGCTGGCTTTGGCCTCCGCTATCCTGTGACCCCTTCGCTTGTGGTCAAAGCGGACGTCGCCTACTGTGATTTCGGCCGATTGGACAGCGTGCAGAAGGTATCCCTTTCGCTGGAATTCTGATCTTGGAGAACAAGCCTTACGGCTCACCTACCTTCCCGGAGTGAGGGGGACCTCCGTTCGCTGCTTTCCCTATGGCTTTCGAGGGCCAGATGAGGACAGACTTGGCGTACCGGCGCCTTCTCCTGTTGTTGTTTGCTTGGGCGGCGGCGTGGACGGACCTGAGCGCCCAGGACCCCCTCGAGAGGGGGATGAACGCTATCTCTCGGGACCAGATGAAGGCTGTGGTGGCTACCCTGGTCGACGCAGGAGGGCACGGATCTCGGGTTACGTTCACCGCCGGCAACGACAGCGCCGCCCAGTGGATCCTCAGGACTCTCCGCAGCCTCCCTCTGGATTCGAGCTGGGCGGACACCTTCTACGCGACGCAAGCAACCCCGCCCTGGAACGCGCACCCGCTGGTCAACGTGGTGGGCCTTCTGCGCGGGACGGAACGGCCGCACGAGATTGTGGTTCTCGGGGCCCATTACGACTGTTCGGCCAGTAACGAAGGGGACTGGCCTCGGTCGTGGTTTCAGATTCCGGCTCCCGGAGCAGACGACAACGCCTCCGGCGTGGCGATCGTGCTGGAGATCGCGCGGGTCCTCGGCGAGATCGGCTATCGCGGGTCGCGCAGCCTGCTGGTGGCCGCCTTTGCGGCGGAGGAGACGAGCCCTGCGATCCCCGCGGGCGTCGCCGACACCCTGAGGCATCACCTGGGAAGCGCCGAACTTGCAGCGCGCCTTCGGGAGGAAGAGGCGCACGTCTCTTCGGTGCTAATCCTCGACATGGTCGGATACAATCCCGGCGCCTCCTACTTGGACTTTGTCGCCGACAAGCCCTCCCAGGGGATCGCCCTGTACGCCCGTTCCCTCATCCGAGAGCTCGGCTTGCCGCTGGAATGCAATGACCCCCCGTTCCCCTTTCGTACGTACAGCGATCACGAGGCGTTTGTGCGCCATGGCTTTCCGGCCCTCTTGCTGATCGAACACGACCCTCCGTGGCAGACGGCCTGGCCTTATTACGAGCGCAATCCCTTCTACCACACCTCCTCCGATCGGCCGGAGTATCTGAACTGGGAACTGATGGAGACGGTGGCAAAGCTGGCCCTCGGGGTTGTAATGGGACTCCTGACAGGCCCCCCTGACCAAGACCTCCAACCTCCTCCGGCTCCGACCCTGCTTCTGGCCAGTGCCACGGGTGACAAGCTCCGGATGCTGCTTGGACAGGAGGGAGGGCCGGGAGGCGTTCAGATTTGCGTCTACGAGCCCGACCCACCCTGGGTTCTGCCTCGCGCGCCTGCGGCGGTCGTCCCGTCCGGAACGACGGTACTGCAGGTCCCCCGGGAAAGAGAGTACTCGCAGATCTGCCTCACCGCTCAGAAGGTCGGCATTGTCCCGATCGAGAGCGCCCGCTCGGACGTGTACCCCGTGGCCAAAGGTCCCCGGGGGAAGCTTCTCCTTGTGGACGGATTCGACCGATGGGGTGGGTCGGGTAGCTGGTCCAGACCCTACCACTGGTTTGCTTGCCTGTGGGGGGGACCGCTGGCGGAGCTCGGCTTCTCCCTTGACACCTCCACCAACGAGCTCGTGGAAGACGGCACCGTTGACCTGCGTGCGTACGACGCGGTGTTCTGGCTCCTGGGCGACGAATCGACAGAGGACGAGACGTTCACAGCTCAGGAACAGGGCCGTATTCGGGATTATCTGCGGGCTGGAGGAAGGCTCTTCGTTTCCGGTTCCGAGATCGGCTGGGATCTGGGCGCCCGCGGCTCGAGCTCCGACCGCGTGTTTCTAAGGGACTATCTGCGGTGCATCTACCAGGCAGACGACGCCAACAGCTACGAGGTTTTGGGGGTAGAGGGATCGCCCTTTGCAGGCCTGCACCTTGCCTACGGCGCGAGGCCCTACCTCGAAGATTATCCCGATGTCTTGGCGCCTTCGAGCGCGGCGCACCTGGGCCTGCAATACGCCAACGGATTGGGAGCTGGGGTGTACTTTGTGGGGAAGGTTCCCGGTGGAACGGTAGACTGCCAGGTGGTAGTTCTCGGATTTCCGCTGGAGACGGTCGAAGACGAACACGAGCGCAGAGCCCTTCTGGAGAGGGTTCTGCAGTTCTTCGGGTTGCTCCCGACTCACGTTGCGGAAGGCGCAAGCCACCAGGGGCGGGAGGACTTCGAGCTGTCGCTGGAGGCCTGGCCGAATCCGTTCAACGATGCCCTCCATCTTCGCATCCGCGGCAGGGTGGGTCTGAACCTGAGCGTGCGCGTTTGGAACGTGCGGGGACAAAGGGTGACGTGCCTTTTCGACCGTTCGCTGGACACCTCTGAAATTGACCTCGGTTGGGAGGCGGAATCCTGTCCCAGCGGGACCTATCTGGTGGAGGCGATCCAGGGCGGGAGGCGATCGGTGCTGCGCGTGGTCTTGATCCGGTAGCGGGAGGCGTGCGGAGTGGCCGATCTGGGGCGCAAACTTGGCCTCTGGCACGCGGTGGCAATCGTGGTCGGGACGGTGATTGGCTCTGGGGTGTTCGTCACGCTTCCGATCGTAGCCCAGGAGGCAGGTGCGCCGCTCCCCGCCGTTCTGGCCTGGCTGGTAGGCGGCTTGTTGTGGGTCCCGCAAGTCTTGCTCCTTGCTGAGCTGGGAACAGCCTACCCGGAGAACGGCTTCGCTTACCTTTACCTGACGAGGGCGGGGAGCCGTGCCCTCGCCTTCCTGTACGTCTGGACGGTCTTTTGGACGAGCGATACCCCCTCGATCAGCATCATCGCCCTCAGTGCGAGCTCGGCCCTGGGGACTATCTTGCCGGGACTCGGAGCAGGCTGGCAAGCCAGGGCCCTGGCTTCGAGCCTTATCGTGGGCCTCACCTTCGTCCACGTGAGGGACGTGAGGATCGGGGGGAATGTGCAGATTGGGCTCACCGTCGCAAAGTTGCTTCCCCTGGTGCTGCTGGTGTTTGCGGGATTGGCTGGAGGTGGAGACTGGAACTTCGCTGGTCAATGGGGACCGATTTCCGCCCGCCCGTTAATGGCCGCTGTGGCAGCGACTACTTGGTCGTACGCTGGATTCCCGAACATCTTGTACATGGCCGGTGAGATTGCCAGACCGGGCCGCAATCTGCCTCTGGCTCTCATCGGCAGCGTGTTAGGAGTCACCCTCGCCTACACGCTGATTTCGCTGGCCACGAGCGCGATCGTCCCATTCGCAGACCTGGCGGCAGCGCAGGGAACGTTCGTCAACCCCTTCCGGTATCTGCCCGTGCTTGCATCGGTAGCGGCCTCCTTTCTTGCCCTTTCGGCCTTTGTTTCGATGGTCGGAGCGGCCAGCGCGTGCATCATGGTGCAACCGCGCATCCAGTACGCCATCGCCAGGGACGGGTATTGGCCCCGGGTATTCGCCTCTGTCCACCCGCGGTTCCAGACGCCCCACGTGTCCATCCTTGCACAATCCGGACTGGCCGTAGTCCTTGTGCTGGTGGGCGGCATCGAGAACCTGCTGGGCTACTTTACCCTTTCGTACCTGTTGCAGAACGCCTTGGTGTACGCCGTAGTGCCATGGCTGCGGCGCCGTCCGGATTACTGCCCTGCTTATCGGGCGCCATGCTGGGTCGGGCTGGTGGCGCTTTCGGTGCTGACACAGCTCTATCTGGCCTACGGAACCTTTGTAGCTTATCCGAGCGCTGGGGTCCTGGCAGCCGCCGCCCTGATCGGAACCGGCCTGCCCGTGTACGGGGTCTACCACCGGAGGGCTCAGCGGAAGACCGCCCGCGGCGAGAAGTGCAGCCGGGGGAACTAGGCCGACGCCGGAGGGGGACAGCGAGTCGCAATCTCCCAATTGCCATAGCGCGCAGGGTTTGTTAACTTTTGGTGAGTTCCTGCGGGCCGACCTTTCCGTACGGGAACGAAGGGCAAGGGGAGGACAGATGCTCCGCTGGACCTACCAGGCCTGAGTGGCCGAGCGAATGTGTTGAAGAGCCATGGAGCAAACAACCAACGATCGCAAGCTGGATCATCTCCGCATCCTTCGCTCCGACTGGGGAGTGGACCGCAGAAAGTACTACTTCCGGAAGATCCTCCTAAAGCACCGCGCCCTTCCGGAGCTGGATCTGGCAGAGATTGATCCGTCGGTGGAGTTCCTGGGGAAGCGGCTGTCTTTTCCGCTGATGATCAGCTCAATGACGGGCGGGGACCATGAGCTGTTGCGGCGTGTCAATCGCCACCTGGCCCAGGCAGCTGAGGCCACGGGAGTGGCGATGGCCGTCGGTTCCCAGCGGGTCATGTTCAGCAACCCAAATGCCCGCGATAGCTTCGATCTCCGCCCCTATGCCCCTCGGACCGTGCTTTGCGCTAATCTCGGGGCAGTCCAGCTAAACTACGGATTTGGCGTCCGAGAGTGCCGCGAGGCGGTCGAAATCCTGGCGGCCGACGGGCTCTGCCTCCATCTGAACCCACTTCAAGAAGCGGTGCAGCCAGAAGGCAATACCAACTTCGCCGGTCTGGCGGAGAAGATTGCAGAAGTCGCAGCCTCGCTTCCCGTGCCGGTGATCCTGAAGGAGGTGGGCTCGGGGATTTCGGCCGAGGACATGGAGCTCGCCCTCCGCGCAGGAATTCGGATTGTCGACGTGGCCGGTGCCGGAGGGACCTCGTGGAGTCGCGTGGAGCACCATCGGCGGGATAACCCTTCGGAACCAGGTCTAGGACTGGTCTTCCAGGACTGGGGGATACCGACGCCGCTGGCTCTGTGCCTGCTTCGACCCTATCGGGATCGCGTTCAGATCATCGCCTCGGGGGGAATTCGTACCGGAATCGACATGGCCAAGGCGATCGTGCTCGGGGCCTCCCTCTGCGGAATGGCTTCGCCGTTTCTTGAGCCTGCTCTGGATTCCCCGGAGCGGGTCGTGGAGATGATCGAAAGGCTCCGCCGCGAGTTCCTTACCGCCATGTTCCTCCTTGGCGTGCGGAGGGTGGACGAGATGCGTGGCAACGACGCCCTCCTGTTGCGCCCTCCGGAATGGCCGTAGACCGGTTGAACTGCCCTTCGCTTCCCCTTAGGACTGGGTGGGAGAGCCCGCAATGGGCGGGTCGAGTCTCCAAATACGCGCCACGCCGGACGGCAAGGCCGATGACGCAGCTGCAATGGTCCTGTGAGCCTTCGGCCCCCCTGTGGGGAAGTAACATCTCCGGCTTGGGGAGAGAATATTTGGGCGGGATCCCGCCAACCGTCGAAGGGAGTGAGCGAGAGGCGGCCGGCCAGGCCCGGGGCGAAGAGAGGATCTGGCGCCCTCTTGCGGGAAAAGGACCCAGTCCGGCAACGCTTCTGGTTCCGGGCTGGGGCGTACACGGATCCTACCGTTGTGGAGCGAGAGGGGGCGCACCCGCGCTGGTTGCGTAAAATCCAATGCGCAGGCTCGTCAGCTCGCGGAGTCGTTCAAACAGGCCCGCTGCAAGAACGTGGGAGCTGCAGCGAGCCCCAGGTGCCCAAGTTTGAACCCGGGGGGTTCACCAAGCCCAGGAGGGGTGGGGCAAGCCCTACGCTCCGGACGAGGAGATGAGGGCCGCACCCCAGTGCTTTTCCAGCATTCGGAGACGAACCCCCGTCCCAATCGCGACTCTCGGCCGCCGGCTGCCGCTGGAGGGGATCGAGCGCCGGCCGATTGCCCTGGCGGACTCCGCGGGGCCCTCCTACTCGCACAAGCACCCTCGCCTCGACGAAGGACTGCCAGCCGTACGCGTCCCTTGGCGCTTCGCCACCTGACTTGCCAATTAGGTTCGAGGCGAGGCTTTCTGCCCGGAGCGACCTGGACGGGCTGGAAGGCCCAAGCCAACGCGGAAAGGATGGGCGCAGTCGGGGGAGGTCAAGATCCTCGGGATCAGGAAAGCCCCAAACGGGCTGGGGAGATCAGTTTCGGTCGGGTCAGATCATGCGAGTCGGTGAGGGGGCCCTGTCGTCGACGCTGGGCAATAAAAAAGCCCCCAGCTTTCGCCAGGGGCTCCGGAGGGAGGAAAATGAGAGCCTACATGAAGCGGTAGCCTGTGCCGTGGATCGTCTCGATGTACTTGGATGGATACTTTTGCTCCCCGAGCTTTTCGCGGAGGCGTTTGATGTGGACGTCAACAGTGCGGCTGGTGACGTACACTTTCTTGCCCCACACGCGCTCGAGGATCTCTTGTCGGGTGAACACGTTCTCGCGATGCGAAGCCAGGAGGTACAGGAGCTTGAACTGGGTGTAGGTCAGGTCGATCGGCTTGCCCGCCTTGTAGACACGATGCTCGTCCAGGTCGATTTCGAGGTCCTTGACCTTGATACGGCGGGACCCCAGCTCACGGACGCGGCGCACGATTCCCTTGATACGGGCGACAGTAGCGCGAGAGGCAGTTGGCCGCACGATGTAGTCATCCGCACCTTCTTCGAAGCCACGCACGATGTTGGCCTCGTCGTCGTAGCCCGAGTACAGGATGATGGCAATTCTACGCGTTTCCAGGTTCTGCTTGAGTTCGCGAACCACGGACCACGAATCGGAACCGCAGGTGTCCACATTGATCAGCACGCCTGCGGGTTTCTCGGCGCGGATCCTTTCCGCCGCGTCCTCAAGGTTGTCGATGTGCACGAGCTCAAAGCCTTCTTGCTTGAGTCGGCCGAAGAGCTCATTGTCGGCAGCTGCCGCCCTGTCGAAGACCAGAAGCTTGTTCTCGTTCAGTTCCATCATACGATCACCCCTACTCTCTCGTTGGTTAACCTCTGAACCCTACGCTCAGCAGGTTCTATGACAAACGCCTCGGTGGACCGCGGCGTCCACCGACACATTCTACAACCTTTGTGCCAAATTGTTCCCCGAAGGTCACGAGCGCCGTTGCCGGTCCGCCCGTCGCACGACACTTCTTTAGCTGCCAACAAGCCTCAAACACCGCACTGTCCCGGATGTGACGGAATTTTGACCATCTCGCCGGAGTCGACGACCGAATTTCAGCCACCCGAGTCCTCGGCCTTGGGTCTACAGAGCTGGAGCTTACGTACGCCATCGCAGGCGGAAAGTTCCCACTTTCTGACGTCGGTTTCGCTATGGCCTCGAAGCCTTCGCTCTCATGACGAGCGTGCTACAGCCGGCTTAGCCCGACGCGGCTGGGTAAGACCCGCATGGGCCGCTGGTCCGTAGGGGCACGAAAAAGCCCCGCCCTGCAGGAGGGAGGGGCCCAGAAGCGCGCGCCGGTCATAGGTAGGCGAACTCCGGCCGCCTTAGCTCTTACGCCTGCGCGATGGGCTTCTCATAGACCCGATACCGCTTGTACACCCGCGCCCCCAGGGATTCGGCCGCACGGTTCATCATCACGTTATCCTCGAGAATCCAGGAGAATTCGCCCCAGCGGTGGCCCTTCGCCACGCCCCGCCGGTAGGTCTCGACATAGAACAGGGCATCGATCCCCCGTTTCTGATATTTGCGGACCACGCCCATCGTAAACACGCGGATTCCGTTTATCTTCCGCATGTACCAGAGCAGCTTGGGCAGGCCGAAGGGCAACAGGCGCCCATTTCGAATTCGGATAAGCGCTTGGTTGACGTCAGGCAGAGCGAGCGAGAAACCCGCGGGCTCGCCGTTGATCAGCGCGATGAGCACGAGGTCCGGATCGATGATCATCTTGAGCTGTTTGGCGATGTGGTCGATTTCCTCCCGGGTGAGGGGCACAAAGCCCCAGTTCAGGCTCCAGGCGTCGTTGTAAATCTGGAAAACCAGGTCCACCTCGTCCCAGAAACGTCGCATGTTTACGGGCCGAAATTCGAGGTTTTCCCTCCGTTTGACGGCCTCAGCAACCCGGATGGTCTTCTCCGGGAGGGGCTGGTCCGCGGTCATCAGGTAGGCGTAGAGGTCCTTGGCCTTCTGGAAGCCATACCGCTGGCAGAACTCGAGGTAGTACGGAGGATTGTAGGTCATGAGGACTACGGGCGGCTTGTCGAATCCCTCGAGGAGGAAGCCGACGGTGTCGTTGGTGCTGTAGTTCATGGGACCGCGCATCAAGGTGAGGCCCCGATCCGCAAGCCAAGCAGCTGCGGCGTCGAAGAGGGCGGCCGCGGCTTCGTAATCCCGCAGGACTTCGAAAAAGCCGAAGAAGCCGGTCTTTTCCTGGTGAAACTCGTTGTGGCGGTTGTTCTGGATGGCGGCGATCCGGCCCACCACCTCGTCGCCCCGACGAGCTAGGAAGAACTCAGCGTCCGAGTGCTGGAAGAACGGGTTCTTCCGCTTGTCGAGCATCTCCTTCATGTCGACAATTAAGGGCGGCACCCAATTGGGGTCGCCCTTGTAGACCTTCCACGGGAAGAGGATGAACTGCTTGAGTTCGCGCTTGTTGCGGACAGGGCGGACCGTCAGACGTTCCATCTCGTGCCTCGCTTGTCAGATGACCCCGAACTGCCTGCCCACCTTCTCAAAAACCTCCAGCACCCGGTCCAGCTCTTCATCCTTGTGGGTGGCCATATAGGAGGTGCGAATCAAAGACATTCCGGGGGGAACGGCCGGGCTGATTACAGGATTCGCGTACACCCCATTCTCGAAAAGCGCTTTCCAGAAAGCGAACGTCTTTTCGTCCTCTCCAATGATGATGGGAATGATGGGGGTTTGGCTATTGCCGGTATTGAATCCCAGTTCCCGGAAGCCGCGACGCATCTTTTCCGTGATCTCCCATAGCCGCTGGCGCCTCTCTGGCTCCTTCTCGATGATGTCCAGGCACGCCAGTACGGTGGCTACAGCGGCCGGCGGCGGACTGGCGGAAAAAATCAGGCTTCGGGAATGATGCTTGATATAATGGATGACCGGTTCGTCCCCCGCGATGAACCCGCCGATCGAGGCGAAGCTCTTGCTGAACGTACCCATGACGATGTCTACCTGATCCTCCAGGCCGAAGTGCTCGGCCGTTCCTCGCCCGTGCTCGCCGAGCACTCCGATGGAGTGGGCATCGTCAATCATAATGCGGGCGCCGTACTTTTTGGCGATCGTGACCAGTTGCGGGAGGTCTACAATGTCGCCCCCCATCGAAAAGACCCCGTCCGTTACGATGAGCTTTCCCGCGTCATCATCGGCGTACATGCGCAGGACGCGTTCCAGGTCGGCCATGTCATTATGCCGGTACTTGACGGTCTTGCCGAAGGCCAAACGGCAGCCATCGACGATACTGGCGTGGTTATCTCGGTCCGCAAAGATGAGGTCATCTTTTCCAACGATCGTGGCGATGGTGCCCAGGTTGGTCTGGAACCCGGTTGAGAAGACCAGCGCCGCCTCCCTCTTCATGAATGCGGCAAGCCGCTCCTCCAGCTCCTCGTGCAGGGTCAGTGTGCCGTTGAGGAAGCGGGAGCCCGTACAGCCCGACCCGAAACGCTCGATCGCGTCCTGGGCGGCTTTCTTCACCCTCGGATCCTGAGTCAGGCCAAGGTAGTTGTTGGATCCGACCATGATAACCTGCCGGCCGTCGATCACGACCTGGGTGTCTGCTCCTGATTCGATGGCCCGGAAGTAGGGGTAAATGCCCGCTGCCATCGCCTCCTTTGCCCTCGTGAACCGATAGCACTTCTCGAACAGGTCCACTGTCACTCCTCCTTGCGATCCGTCCACCGTCAGCGACCGAACGAAGCTTTGGGCCCACGATCGAAGTCGCCCCCCTTCCACAAGCCGTCAGGCTTCAAACTGAATCGCGCTCAATATAACCATCGCCCCCCCGGCAGTCAAGGTAAAAAAGTGGCGCGGAAGTAACGACTTGGCTAGCCCAACCTTCGCGCCCTGGGAACGAGGATGGCCATCCCCCCCTGTGAGGCGCGTCTCCAACCCCGGGGCGCTCCGCATGTCAGACAAGGGGTCCGCTCGATGCCGGCCAGCCCTTTCGTAAGGGCGCACGATTCATCCTCTGACACCTCGCTCTACACTGCGGCTTTTTCCTGCCCATGCTCGCCTGGCCGGTGGGTGGTTGCCGAGCCGCCCAAGGCGATCTGACCGCGGGGGCGTGCTCGATGGACAGACCCGCCCCCTTGGGAGCCTGCCACGCCCTCTCAGATCGCATCGGGGTGGGCGCGGAAATACTCGATCACCTCGCGGAGGATGTCTTCCAGCGTGTACTGGGGTTCCCAGCCAATGTCTCGCCGGATCTTGGTCAGGTCCGGGATGCGGATCCGCATGTCCTCGAAGCCCTTTTCATAGGCCTGATCATAGGGAATGTAAACGATTTCGGACGGAGAGCCGGTCATCTCCTTGATCTTGTGAGCGAGCTCCTTGATGCTAATGGTGTTCCGGCTCCCGACGTTGTAGATCTGTCCCACGGCGTTCGGCGACTCTACCAGTCCGATGAGGGCCCGAACGGTGTCTTTGACATAGGTAAAGGAGCGCACCTGGCTGCCGTCCCCATAGACTGTGATGGGATCCCCCCTGAGAGCCTGGGTGACCATCCGCGGGATTACCATCCCCCAGCGGCCGGTCTGCCTTGGTCCCACGGTATTGAAAAGGCGTGCCACCGTTACCTGCAAGTTTTTCTCCTTGTGATAGGCGAGCGCCAGGTACTCGTCGATGGCCTTGGAGTCGGCGTAGCTCCATCGACTGCGGGAGGTGGGGCCGAGGATGCGATCGTCATCTTCGGAGAAAGGCACCTTCTCGCTCTTGCCGTAGATCTCGGATGTGGAAGCGATGAGGACACGCCGGAGGTAGCGATTGGCCAGCTTCAGCACGGCGTGCGTGCCCAGAATATTGGTCTCGATGGTCTCCACCGGATGGCTTACGATGAGCTCCACGCCCACCGCGGCCGCAAGATGGAAAATGACGTCGCACTCGCTCACCAATCGATCCATCACGGTTTCGTTGAGGATGGTCTCCACGGCGATGCCGAATCGAGGATTGTCGCGCAGGTGCTGAACGTTCTCCAGGCGCCCTGTGGACAGGTTGTCGATCACGTACACAGAGTCGCCCCTCTCCAAAAGGGCCTCAGCCAGGTGGGAACCAATGAAGCCCGCTCCTCCGGTGATCAATGCGCGCATCCGTCCCTCCCCATTGGGTTTGGCGGTGAAGCGACTTCGCTGACCTCGTTCCGGCGCCTCTGCGGGCTGACCATAAGAATGGTTAGGAGTGCGTAGAGGGCCACCGTCTGAAGAAAGGCAATCAAGCAGCCGGCCCAGCTCAGCCTTGGGAGCAGGAGGGCTCCCATGGCGACGCTCGCCTCCACCAGGTAAAGGAAAAGCACCGCGTTCTTTTCACTGAGCCCAAAGTCCACCAGCCGGTGCGAGAAGTGGCGGCGATCGCCTACGAACAGAGGCCGGTGTTCCCGCCATCGAATGTAAAGCACCGAGAGGCAATCGAAGATGGGTACACTCAGGATCAGTACGGGGATAACCACGGGCGCAAACGTCGGACTCCGAACATCGATATACGATGCCAGAATGGTGGCTGACCCGAGGAGGAAGCCCAGAGTCAGACTTCCCGCATCGCCCATGAAGATCCGCGCAGGGTGGAAGTTGTAGCGCAAGAACCCTGCGCTGGCCCCGGCAAGTACGGCCAGAAGAAAGGCCATGTAGTCCTGACTTTGAGAGGCCGTGAGGATCGCCAGAGCTCCGGAAGCAATGGCTGCCACCCCGGCCGCCAGGCCGTCCATGTTGTCCAGCAGATTGAAGGCATTGGCGATGCCGACGATCCAGAGGACGCTGACCACGCCGTCCAGAATCCTGCCTGGCATGAACTGGGTTTGAATGCCCGCCGCGACGGCCAGTCCGGCAATGGCGAACTGAAACGGGAACTTGGAGCGATAGTCGAGCCATCCCTTGCGCAGGTCGTCGGCTAATCCGAGGACGAAGCACAGGGTAGCGCCGAGCAGCAACCCGCCCAACTTTGATCCGACCAGGGGGAGCCGATCCAACCACGTAAAGTACGATGGGAAGTAGCGGACCCATCGAGGGAAATGACCCAAAAAGGAGAGTACCAGATAACCTAAACCAATGGTGGTTAGGATGGCTGCCCAGATGGCGAGTCCCCCCAGCAGAGGAACGGGATGCGGGTGAGCTTTTCTGCCCCCGGGGATGTCGACCAGGCCGCGGCGAAGAGCGATTTTGCGGATCGGCGGGACCAGCACCATCACTGTTCCGGCGCTGGTCAACGCGGCAAGGCCAAGCAGAATGTACTTAGTCCACCCCACCCCGCACTTGCTCCTCAGGTCTGGCCTCAGCGCAGGATAGCCAACTTGGACAGCACGCGTGCGCTTTCGGATCCTGCTTGCGCCTCTACCAGATAGAGATATACCCCGTTCGCCAGGGGGGCGCCGTCGGCGTCACACCCATCCCAGCTCACGGCGTTGAAGCCGGCCAGCGCAGGTGCTGCATCCGTGCTCCAGACCTCGCGCCCGGCCAGCGTGAAGACCCGGATCGTGACCCGATCGGCTGGGGTGCTAAGAAAGTAGGTAAAGAGCGTTTGATTCGCAAACGGATTGGGGTAGTTCATCACGCGGTCTACAATCAGCTCGGTGGCCACGCGCAAGGAGATGGCAAGGTCGCTGCAGTTTCCGGACACGTCCCAGGCCTTGACCTCGAGCAGGTGGGATCCCGGTTCCAGCCGCAGAGGGAAGCTGGCCACGAGCTCCCCGTCGGGACTGGGTCCCACCGTCAGCTGCCCTCCCACCAGTTCTCTAAGTTCGACCCCGTCCAGAGCCACGCGTAGCCGAGAGCTGTCCTCGGCGCTGTAGGGGCCGATATCCTCGACGTGGATCTCGAGGCGGGTCTCCGCAGGCACATAGTCGCCGTCGACAAGCGGCCTTCCGTCCGCCAGAATGGCAATCCGGGGCCCCGCCGAATCGGGGCGCAGCGTGAGGTGATGGATTGTGAGATTGTTCCACTCGCTCAGCTCGGCTACCTGGTCCTCCGGATCCAGGAGGAGGCGAATCTTGTACGCCCCCGGTTCCAGGCGCGCTTGCCATTGCCAGCGGAGTTCATAGACGCCTCCGGGAGAAAGCGCTGGCACGCGACCGGGAAGGTCGGCACGATGCCACTCCCCGGTTGCGTCCTGCCACTGCCACGCCACCGAACAGGCGGCCGTACTTCCGGGACCAAGATTGCGAACGAAAGCGGAGAAGTCGATCCGGCTTCCCACAAAGGGGACGTCCGGTTTTACCTCAAGGGGGGTCGAGACAAGCTCGCCGGGCTGAGAGAAGCGTACCCCCCATCTGGCCAGGCTGCAGCCCGTATCAGGCCAGGTGATGGTCACGACCGGCCGCAGGTAACGAACGTCGATCGCGCCGAGGGGCAGGCGGAAATCGGGGGTCGGAGCCTGGAGCTCCACGGAGACCAGCGTTGTTTCCGGTGAGGTAGGCGATGGTCTTCCCATGAGCGCCAGATAGACCTTACCGGCTTCGCCTGCGACCGAAGCCCTGAGCTCTTGCCAACGGTCCGAAGGTCCCAGCCAAGGCCCCACGACCTCCGCTTTCTCCGCGAATATGAGGAGGCTGTCCACGAGGGTCGCGGTTCCCTCGCCCCGTCGTTTCCAGACCTCGCGTGTCCACGGAGAGCCAGCTCTGGCCAGAAAGGCCCAGCTGTCGCCGTAGCCAAGGTTCCGGCCGTAGCGGCTCCCGAGGGATTCCATCGCCCGTAGGAGCCTCTCCGTCAGCCCTGTGGATCCGTTCCGCCGGATGGCCATCGCCACGTAGTGGCCCGCCGGAATGGCCTCGAGAAGCGCCGCGAGGCTGTCGGCTGCCGCCGGCGAAGCCTCCGGGTTGAAAGCCGCCACCTGGATCTTGCCTGTGGGACCCATCAGGACCACATTGATTCCAGGTCGGCCATCCATCGGAGGGAGCCCCTCGATCTCCGCGCGGGCGAAATCGCCGTCGTCGATGCCGGCCGACTCCAGCCTGACTTTGGAATGCCGAGAGGCCAGGCGGATCCCCTCCTCGGAGGCGCGGAAGCCGGAGCCTTCGGTGGAGCCGAGCTCGATCCCCTGCTGGGCCCATCCCGCACCCTCGAGGCCTTCTACGGTGCGGAAAGGAAAGACGGCCTCGCCGGTGGGCTCTGCTCCGACGTAGGCTCGGACTCGGCAATAGTACAGGCCCGCCCGTACGCGCCCAAAGTCAAAGATGGCCAGCGACTCGCTGTCGGGCCCCAGTGGGCGGGCCTCACGCAGCACGCTCTGGAACGTGGGGGTGGAGTCGATCTCGGCGTGCAGGAGGATCACCCCGCCGGTGCTTGGCGGCGGTTTCACGTAGATCTTCAGAGGCTGGTCCGCAGGTAGCTCCCCCCACGGTCTTGGCCACAGGATTTCAGGTCCTGGTGCGGAGACCCGGACCTGGATCGCTGCGGTGTTATTGTCCCGGCGGGCGTCACGGGTCTTCTGCTCGGGATCGAGGGTGGCGGTCAGCAGGTAGATCCCGGGCGTTCGGGGAAGCCGGCAAGAGCAACTCAGGGAGTCGACACGGCCCAGGGCAAAGATCGGAAGGCGTACTGGCGCCATCTCGATTCCCGTCCCGCCGCGAAAACCTATCTGGACATCGCAGGTCTCCGACAGGGCCAGGCCGTAGTTCCAGACCACGAGTTGCACGCGCGCCACCGTGTCTGTGGCTACCGGCTCGGCTGGGAGGATCCGCAGATCCTCGGGGGCGATGGCCAGATCGGGTTCCTCCGGCAGCGCCAGACGTAGTGCCGGGTCGCCCAGAAGCGTGTACTGGTCCAGCACCACCTGATCGACGGCTCGATTGGAGGTACTTGCCCAGTAACGGAGCTTGGCCAACCACACGGCCTCGCCGACGGTGCGCACGGTATCCCGGAGAACGACCGAGGCCAACTGACGCAGCAGGATCTCGTCCTGGTAGGCAAATCCCCAGCCCGACGTTCCGAAGAAGGCGATGGCGCCCCTGCGGGGAGTGACGAGAAAGCGTTCCCCGAGACATTGCTGGTACGGACTGGCGAAACGGGCCGTGTGGCAGGTCATGCTAGTGACGAACGGATAGTACGGGGCGTTGTGCAGGGCGTCAACGTCCCGGTTGTGGAACATCAGGTCCCAGGTGTAGCTCCCGGCGTGGCCGATGAAGTTGACCCATAGCACACCCCGATCGATGCCGCGAAGGATGTCCTCCCGGCGTTCGCCGTCCACGTAGCCAGCGGTTGTTTTCTGGATTAGGCCCCATTCCATGGCTGCAGGCGGCGGCTCGAAGAAGTTGCTCGCCACGCTCTTGCTCTGGCGCGCGAAGAGCTCCTGTTCGAAGGCATCCACCCCGCCGGCGATGAAAAGAGCGCGCTTGACCCAGCGTCCCGGTCGCTGGTTCTCGTATTCCAGGAGCTTGTCGATCACGGCCTCGGCCTCCTGGAGTGTGTTAGCAGGAATGCGACCGATGGGAAGGTCCGGCACCACGTCGCCAGGACCGTCCAGGCACACGAGTCGGCTGTCGGACACCGGGTTCCCGAAGCTGGGCACGAGGTCACGGAAAACGGCGCCTTCGGATATTCTTTTCGGGTCCCAACTGGCATCGCCGAGGAGGAGCACCAGGTGAGGCCGCGGGCTCGGCCAGTTCCAGAAGGCGTAGCCCAGGAAATCCCGGATTGCCTGCGGCGACTTCAGGCCGTAGCTGAATTCGTCGTAGATGTCCTGTACATCCACGATGGCTGTGGGCAGCGGTCGCCGCTGGCGGAGCCGTTCGGCTGCCGGACGAAAGGCACCAGGCGTAATGATCACGCACTCTGCGCCGGAAGGCGGGTCCAGCAGATGACCTGCCTCGTCTCTTGCGATCCGATGGGGTGCGCGTGCGTGCTCCAGCCCTGCGATCACGAGGTGCTTGGGGAGGGCCAGGGTATCCGTCCACAGGAGGCGGGGCGCGCCGCCGGCGGGGAAGGAAAGGCGGGTCTGGAGCAAGGCCGAGCCCCCTCCTCGGGGTACCCACGTTTCCGGGACCGTGCCGGGGGTTGAGCCTTTTCGGCCGATCATCGCCCAGGCATCGCGAAAGCCTACCCGGCGGATCAGGGTGCTGCCGAACATCTCGAGCGCTTGCCGAGCCCTCTCCGTAAGCGAGGTGCTCCCCTCGTCCCGGATGGCCACCAGCACGATCGCGCCTTCGGGCAGCGCCAAGAGGAAATTGGCCAGCGCATTGGCCTGCGCCGTGTCGCGGTGGGTATCGAAGGTGCGCACGGACAAGATGCGCCCGGTCCGATCGTCCAGAGCCACGACGTTCACGCCACGGCTACCACGCTCGACAATAGGCTGGCCGGCCACGCTGATCAGGCAGCGGTCGCCATCTTCGAAACCGGCCGAGAGCACCAGAAGGCTGTCCACGTGGGAAGAGTCGACCCTGAGCTCTGTCAGCCTGATCCCGCGGTCGACAAGGAGGAACGATGGGGGACGAGCCCCCGGAAGGCGGACCGACCAGCTTCGGGGCGTCGGGCTTGGAGGAAGCCAGACGTCGAGCCCTTCGTTTTCCCGCAGGACCAGCCGCCGCGGATAGGAGATTTCGACCCAATCCAGATTCCACGGGCTGAGCTCCGAGACCGCAGAGGTCGAGTTGATCAGTCGCAGGAGATTGGGACCCTCCTGGAGGACGGCCGCAGGAAAGCCGAGGCGGAGGACTCGGTCTTCTCGGTTCGGAAACTCGACCTCAGGCAGCGCTCGGCCGTTGAGTTCAGCCCGCAGCCTGGCAGTGGCGTGCGCGGGACCGATGCCCCGCACCTTCACACGAAGCTCGGCCGATCCCACAGCATGGAGGTCACGGAGTTCGAACTCAATCCTATGCTCGTCGCCGGGGAACAGCCGCCTCCAGATCCAGCCTTCGCCGGGTACCGGGTCGGTGAGTTTGATGCTCAGCTCGTCATCGCCGTCGTGATAGATGGCTTCCCTCTCGAGGTGAAGGTGGTCCAAGAAGACGGAGTCGACAGGAGCAAGTGGGTCGAAGTGGGCCCGCTGGATCAGGTAGGACCGGACTGCATCTTGCCCTCGCCAGTCGAGCCAGAAGACATTGGTGTCCGCGTACGGGTAGAAGAAGCAGGTATCTCCGTGCAGGGCAGGGGCGTAGAAGGCGAGGGTGTCGACTGGGTCGAAGCTTCCGTCCTCAAGGCCCGAGGCAAGCAAAGGTAAGGACTGACCGCGGTGATTCAGGCGGAGACGGCTGGCGTCGATGTTCCTCAGCTCCACGCCGGCGGCCTCCAGCTCGGAGCCCAGGACGCGCACCATCCCCGAATCGCGAAGCTCAAGGCGCACCAGTCCCGGTTGCCCAGGTGGACTGGGAAGGTCCGGAGGTACCGGATCGACCCAGTCTGGATTCAGCACGAGCTTGCGCACGGGGTCCACGAGCGAGGAATCTCGAAAGACGCCCCTCGTCCTTCCGCCGTGGACATTGACGGAGATTCTACCTTTCCGCAGCTGGAGGATGTGTCCCCCCGGACCCGGCCGGACAAGGGGCAGAGTGAGTCGGCCCAGGCGGCATCCCCGCAACACGCCTGCCTCCGTTAGTTGTGGGACCGATGGAGGGGACTCGACGCTGTCCTGATGTGTGTAACCCGTTGCTCCAGAATCACCGGACACGTCGACGTAGGAGGCCAGGGCATCCCAGCCCGTTGTTAGGGTGTCCCACTCGGCGGACCCCAGGGCACACGTGACCTCCGCGCCCCAGGGCAGAGCAAGCAGGACGCTGATTGCGGGGATTGCTTTTCCCTGGGGTCCGGGTATCCAGGTGCTCGAACCTTCGGGGAGAGACAGGCCGAGACCTTTGCCCAGTCGGTGGCTTCGGAGCGGGGGAACGGAGGTCGTAATTACGAGCCCGGGGGGCTGGTCCTGTACGGAGAACTGGGCGCCGTAAGAGCTCCTGTGCGAGGAGGACGGGACTGGGAGGGCCAAGACGGTTCCGGCTCCCAGGAAAAAGACGTAGGCCGCAGGACAAAGGAGAACCCGGAGGGGGAGGTTGCGCCGCAAGGAGCGGGGCCTTGCGCGCAAGAGACCTTCTTTGCGGGCCCAGGGAAGGAAGGGATTCAAGGGGTGAAGCCGCCTCATTGGGTCTCTAATTCTTGGCTTGGACGTCCTCCACGAGCCGGTCGTAAAGAGCCTGGATCTCGGAGACCATTCGTCGGCGGTCCCATTGTTCGAGGTGGGTTGCGTCGTCGTACCTGCCGAGGTTCTGGGCCAGCTCGGGATCACTCAGTAGGAGGTCGATTTTTTGGGCGAGGCCCTTCACGTCACGACTCGGCACCACAAAGCCATTCTGCCCGTCGCGGACCACCTCGCGAATTCCCTCCACCTCGAACCCGATCACCGGAAGGCCGACGGCGCGCGCCTGGACAACGGCCCGCGGGAGGCCCTCCCACAGAGAGCTGAGCACGAAGATATCGAGGGCGGCAAGGTAGGCATCGATGTCGTGTACATGGCCCAAGAAGTGGACTCTGTCGGACAGACCGAGCTTCGTCGCGAGCTGGAGGAGGCGAGGGGCATAGGGACCCCTTCCGGCTATTGTGAAGTGCACATCCGGATGGCTCTGGCGCAGAAATCGAGCCGCCTGGAGGAGAAATTGCACCCCTTTGCGCTGCTCGAGACGCGCGGCAGTGCCTACGATTCTGGTCCCCGGGGGTAGGCCGAGTCTCTCCCGCAGGGCGCGGCGGTGAACCTCTCGCTGGCGAGAGGCCTCGTGAAAACGCGCCAGGTCGAAGCCGCTGCGGATCACGACAAATCGCTCGGGTTCCCCGATCCCGTTGGCGATGTAGGTCTGCCGAAGGTCCTCGCCCACGCAGATGAAGAGGTCGGTCCAGCGGCCGGCCAGCCTCTCCAAGGCGAGGTAGAGAGCGCGTACAGGGAGCCTCAGGTGTCGGTGGAAGGTGATGCCGTGCAGCGTGTGGACAATAATGGGCACGCCGCAGTAGCGGGCCGCAAGTCGCCCCACGATGCCCGCCTTCGCTTCGTGCGTGTGTACGAGCTGATAGTGGTGGGAGCGAATGAGCCGGACAGCCTCCCAGAAGGCCAGCACGTCCTTCCCGGGACGCAACTCGCGCTGGAGATGGGGCAGCGAAAGGAAGCGCGTCCTCTGGAGCCGGGCCACGACATCTGGTTCGGATGGCTCGCCAGCCGCCAGGTCTACCTGGTAGCGGCTGTGATCCAAGCCCTCCACGTTGAAGATGGTGTTCTCGTCGGCGCCACCGGAGATGAGGCGGGTGATAATGTGCAGTACGCGCACCCGATCCATCAAGAGGGCTACCCCTCCGCCACCTGCCGATAAACCTCTAATACCGCTCGTGCGGAACGTTCTCCGGAGAAGAGCTGGGAGCGCCTTTGCGCCCGCTCGCTCAGGCCTTGTCGGAGGCTGGGGTCCTTGGCCAGACGGACCATCGCTGCGGTCAGGGACTGAGTGGACATCGGGTCGACCAGAAGGCCCGCATCGCCCAGGATCTCAGGCAGAGATCCACGGTCAGAGCAGATGGCCGGAAGGCCGAACCGAAGCGCCTCCGCTACAGGATAGCCAAAGCCCTCGAGCAGAGAGGGAAGTACGAGACAAAGAGCCTGTCGATACAGAGCTCGCAGCAAAGGATTGTCTACGCTTCCGAGCAGGAAAACCCGTTGCCTGAGTCCAAGCTCCTCAACGAACTGCTCGGGCTTTCGGTAGTCCTTGTACGTCGGTCCGGCGATGACCAGCTGAAACCCCTCCAGCTCTGGACACGCGAAAGCCTCGATCAGCCTTTCCAGGTTCTTGTGGGGACGGCGCTGTCCGACAAAGAGGAAGTATCGGCCGGCGCGGATCCCCTCCGGAAGCGGCGCCTCGTCCATTGCATCGAAAAGGTCGGAAGCCGGCGGGTAAATCGGGACCACCTTCTCCGTATGGCCGAAGCGTGCCACCAGTCTTGTCGCCGTGAAACGCGAAACGGTGATCACCTTCTTGGCGCGCCGAACGGCCCATCCTACGCTCCAGGTCAGGAGAGGGTTGAAGACGGCAGGGGGTCCCGTGGACACACCTGGCTCTGGAACGTGGTGGATGGTGACCACGGTTCTCGATTCCAGGCCCAGTGGGAGGTCGTGGTGGGGATAGTGGTACACGTCCAGCTGCAAGGGGCGAAGAAACCTGGCTGCCAGGAGTTTCTGCTTGAGGCCCATCGGCGGGAGGGGACAGGGAACGAACGAGGCGCGCGAGGCCGCCACGGCTTGCAAGGCGGCGGGCGCACGCTCGCGGACGATGAGCACGTATTCGTTCCTCGCATCCAGACGAAGAAGGTCGCGCACCAGACCAACGGTGTAGGTACCGATCCCCGTCGGCTTGTCTAGCACAAGGCGGCAGTCGATACCGATTCGCATCTGTCCTCTTCTTTCCGCGTGGCCAAGGCCCGTCTGCCTGGGAAACGTGGGGCGACAAGCGCCGCAGCGCGACCCCGTTCTCAGCGCCTTGGCCCGTACGCCCGGCTTGCTCCAGAGCTGGAAACCACGCGAATCAGATCGCCCGGTAGCGACGGCACGACGGTCCACCTTCCGTCCTCAGGCCGACTTGTAGCCCAGCAGGAGCAGGAAGGTTTCTCCGAAAGCAAGCACGCTCTCCCGAAAGTAGCCCAGACCGCGACGAAGAAGGAGGGGGGACGTCAGGAGGCGTGTCGCCATCCCGACAGCGAGAACCAGCCGGACTGCAATCTGCCGAGCAGTAGAGCCGTGCTTCTTCCAGAACCGGAGCAAGCTGCGGTGGGTTTGGACGAACGTGAAGCGCCGTCGCTCGTAACGCAAAGGGTCTTTCCAGTGGAAGATCGTGATCGAGGGGTCGAAGACCACGCGCCATCCGCATTCCCGGAGACGGTAGCAAAGGTCTGTGTCCTCGCTGTACAGAAAGAAGCCCTCGTCCATCCCTCTGACAGTTCGCAGGGCCTGCGTGCGCAACAGCATAAATGCCCCTGAGACCCAGTCTACCTCCATGGGATGGTCCCGTGAAACGAAATAATCGCGGTAGCGCCCGAAAAGCCATGAGCGGGGGAAAGCGCGGGCGATCCCGATCTCCTCCCAAAGCAGAAGGGAGGGATAGGGGTAGGCCCTGGCGGACGATTGCACCTTGCCGTCTCTGCCGACCATGCGCACCCCGAGGGCTCCGATCGCCGGGTCGCTCTCGGCGATCTCCACGACCCGCCGAAGGCTTCCCGGCGGCACCTGGGTGTCCACGTTGAGGAGCAGGACAAAGGGCTCGTCCACGTGGCGCAGCGCATCGTTGACATTGGCCGCGAAGCCCTTCGGCCTGGGCTGCTGGAGAATGGAAAGGGGCATCTTCCCCGAGTACGCTTCTGCAAGCTGACTCGTGATACCGTTTCCGTCATTGTCGACGATGAGGACGCGGTAGGGGAGGCCGTCGCACGCCGCCGGCAGGGATTCCAAGCACGGTCCGAGGAAGGGGGCAAGACCGTCCGTCCCGATCAGAATAATAGCCAGACGCCTACGATTGACCTCCGCCATCTGTTACCTCTGCTTCTTGCGAGCAGCCCAGAACGCGAAGGCGAGAATGGCTACTGTCTCCCCGAGCGCCAGGAGTGTCTGGGCAGCCGCCAGGCCGCGGACCGCGTAATGGGCCAGGAGCCAGTGGCCCGAGGCCAAGAAGGCCAGCAGTTTAGCCATTCGGACCCAGAATACAGAAGCGGGAGAGGATAGGGTGAACGTAACGACTCCGACCACTACCTCGGCAAGGAGGGGCAGCAGAAGGCCGGGCATTAGGATATCGAGGTAGATTACTGAAGAGCGGTAGCCGGAGCCAAACAGGATAGGCACCATCCACCGCCCGAGGAGGTAGTAGAGGCAGAGGCCGAGGCCGACCACCAGACCGCCGTTCCGAAGGATCGAAGGCAGCCAGCGCCGCGCGTGCTCGGGCCCCTGTAGCTGGGCGAATCGCGGAAAAAGGGCCGCTGCGGTGGACTGGGCCAGAAGATTGATGCTTCGCCCTACGCTCATTGCCACGTCGTAGCGCGCCGCCTCCGCAAGAGCAGCCTGCGAGCCAAGGAGCAAGACGCCGTAGCGCGAAAACGCCTGCACGGCGATGGAGGAAAGTCCAACCCACTTGCCGAAGGGCAAGAGCCTGAGAAGATACCGAACGTCCTCCCGCCAGGAGCGCAGGAAAGGTGGAGGGATTTGCAGCGGTAACGGTGAGAGAAGGAGCGGCAGGGGCGCCCATCCGCTCAGGGCGATCAGGAAAAGCAAGCCCTTGAGCGGGTACGGCCGCAGGGCATAGGCGATCCCCGCTGCACCGACCCAGACGAGCTGGAGGGCGGCCATCTGCAGGCCCACTCTTGCGTACCCCCGGAAATCCTGCCGCACCTGATAATGCAGGAGCGTGGAGTTGCAGAGGTTCTGCCCGGTGCCGTACACCAGCACGGCGATCGAGAGAAGGGAGACCCTGTGGGTGACCCCGTACACCAGGGCGGCCACCACCAGGAGCACGAACCAGAGGCAGAGGCGGCCGAGGAACAACTGGGAAAAGCGATGTTCCTGCTGTTTGGGCGGGGAGAGGGCCTCCTGCTGGATGTAGCTTGCCCCCAGTCCGAATTCGAGCGTCGTAGAGAGGAGCAGTCCGCTATTCAAGAGCACCGCGGCCAGGCCGTAATCCTCCGCTCTGAGGACACGGGCGAGGACCACGGCGGTTACGAGCCGGAGGACGCTGGCCCCAGCCCGTCCGAAGAGCGTAGCGGCAATATCCCGGGTAATGCCGTTCCAGACTGCAAGACGGCGGCTCACGAAGGCCTCCTGGGCCTTGCGCTGTGCCGGTTTTCCGCGCTTCCTGCGCCTCTCACCTTCCGCTCCCCTGAGTAAGCCTGGGGTTATCGGAGCCCACGGTAAAGGACTTCCGCGATTCGCTCGCTTGCGTGCCCGTCGCCGTAATGGTCATGGCGGGATCCCGTAGGGGTGAAGTTCGCGAGGGCGTCGAGGATCTTGTCCCGGTCAGCCCCCACCAGGCGGTTCCAGCCGTCGGCCACGGTCTCGACCCACTCCGTCTCGTCGCGCAGGGTGACGCAGGGAACGCCGAAAAAGTACGCCTCCTTCTGCATGCCGCCCGAGTCAGTGGCGATACAGCGAGCGTGACGCACCAGCTGCAGAGTCTCCAAGTAACTGAGGGGCGGAAGGTCGAGCACGTTCCCGGCGTGGGCCAGCTTGTCCCGGAGGCCGAACCGGCGCAAGGCCTGCTCGGTGCGCGGATGAATGGGGAACACGATCGTGGTGGGGGCCGTCACGAATGCTTCGACAATCGACGCCAGGCGCTCGGGGTCGTCCGTATTCGCGGGCCGATGCACAGTGGCCAGCACGTAGAGCTGCGGGCGGAGCCCAAGGCGCCTGAGCGCGTCCACCCGCCCCTCTGCCTGAGCGGAGAAGTGCAAAGCGGCGTCCAGCATTACGTCGCCCACCAGGTGAACCCCTTCTACGATGCCTTCCCGCCGTAAATTCTCGACAGCCTGGCGCGTCGGGCAGAACAGGAATTGCGACACCCGGTCCGTGAGTACGCGATTGATCTCCTCCGGCATCCTCCGATTGAAGCTGCGGAGACCCGCTTCAATGTGCGCCAGGGGCAGCACAAGTTTGGCGGCCACCAGCGCTCCGGCCAGGGTGGAGTTCGTGTCGCCAAATACCAGCATGGCATCAGGCTTGACCTCAGCTGCCACCCGTTCGAGTCGGATCATGATTTCGCCCGTCTGCTGGGCCTGTGATCCTGAACCTACCCCGAGGTGGAAATCCGGCTCAGGCAGTTCCAGATCGCGAAACATGATGTCCGACATCTCCGGATCGTAATGCTGGCCGGTATGGACGAGGATCTCGCGGAATTTCTGGCGCAACGCCTTCGACACGGGGGCAGCCTTGATAAACTGCGGTCGCGCTCCTACGACGGTCAGGATCGTCTTCATCAGTCCCAGCCCTGGTTCTCCAGCAGTTGCTCCGTCGGGGTATCCTTCATGTAGCGCGCAGGAACCCCGACCCACACTTGGCGCGGGGGGATGTTCTTGGTCACCACGGCACCGGCCGCTACCACAGCGTCTTCGCCGATCTCAATGCCGGGAAGGATGACGGCGCCGCCGCCGATGCGGCCCCCTCGACGCAGGGTCACCCCTTTGAAATGCTTGAAGCGTTCCTCCGTGCGACCCAAGTAGTTGTCGTTGGTCGTAGTGACCTTGGGCGCCACAAAGCAGTAATCTTCAACCACGGAATAGGCGGTGATGTAGCAGCCTGTTTCCAGCTTGCACTTCTTCCCGATGCTGGTGAGGTTCTCGATTGTCACCCCGCGGCCGACGATGGTGTACTCGCCGATCGTTACGTTTTCGCGAATCGCGGCCGTGTCTGCGACCAGTACCCCCTCGCCAATCTCGCAGCCGGCGTAGATCACAACGCCGGCGCCGATCAGGCAGCCGGAGCCAATCCGCGCTGGCGGCAGCGGCTTTGCGTCCTGGAAGATGCTGCGTTTGGCCCGCATCGGCTGCTTGCCGATTACGGTATGATCATCGATCCGCACGCGATCGCCGATGACTGTGCCTTCGTGGATGATCACCCCGTGACCGATCCTGCACTCGGCCCCGATCGTGACGTTCGCTTCGATCACCACAAAATGGCCGATCTGTGTGCCCTCGCCGATTCTGGCTGTAGGGTCAACGTAGGAATCCATTCCATCCTCCCAGTTGAGGTCCCGTTGTTTGCCATCATTCAGTCCAGAGAGACCGGCTCTCCGCCTCGCTTGAGGGAGCGCTGGGCTCCCTCAAGAACCCGCACTACCCGGAGGCCATCCCTACCGTCGGAGCGTGGACGCTCGCCGGTGCGAATGCACTGGACGAAATGCTCCAGCTCCGCGCGCAGGGGCTCCCGCATTTGCACGTAGGGGGCCCAGATGTCCCCGAAGCGCAGCGACAGGTCCTCACCGTAACCCAAGTACGTCCCCTTCCCTACTCCCTTGTCGTAGACCCGGATCTTCTCCATGGCTTCCATATCGTCGAGAACTGCCATCTTTCGCGAGCCGACCAGCGTCAGGCGACGGATCTTGTGCGGATCCAACCAGCTGACGTGGATGTGCGCCAGTCGGCCGGAGGGAAAGGCGAGGCTGAGAAAGGCTACGTCCTCAATACCCGGTTGCAGGTAGGCCTGGCCCGTGCATTGAACCCGCGAAGGGGCTTCGCCAAAGAACCAGAGGATGACGGATACATCGTGCGGGGCAAAGCTCCACAAGGCATTTTCGTCACGGCGCACAACACCCAGGTTCACGCGCGTGGAGTACGCATAGAGCAGGTCACCCAGCTCACCCGCGTCGATCATCTCCTTCATTCGCAGAAAGGCGGGGTGGTACTCCAGGATGTGGCCGACCATCAGCACCAGGCCCCTTGCCTCCGCTTCGCGAACCAGTACCTCGGCATCGGAAGCAGATAGCGTCAGGGGCTTTTCGACGAAGACGTTTTTCCCCTCGGTCAGCGCCTTCAAGGCCAGCTCGTAATGGGTGCGTGGGGGCGTGGCGATTACCACTGCGTCCAGTCCAGGCTCAGAGAGGACCGCGTCGACCGACTCGACGACGCGCAAGGTTGGATATTGACGTGCCGTGGCTGCGCGGAGCGCGGGATCGATATCCGCCACTACAGGCACCTCCACGCCGGGCAACCCGAGGAGGTTGCGCAGGACGTTCTTCCCCCAGTTTCCTACTCCAAGTTGGGCAATGCGAAGAGGTCTGTCCGTCATCGCGATTCCTCCGCTGGTGCCGGGGCCAGGGAAGAGCACCAGAAGCTTGTAATCCACACCCCCGAAGACCTCCCGCCGGGAGCCCGATCCATCGGAAAGCGAGATGCACCTGCGCTCCTGGACCGATCCAGCCCAGTGGCGCACGTTCACGAAAATGTACGACTCCGCGT
>JAPDPT010000024.1 GCA_034506315.1 candidate division KSB1 bacterium
GCTCCCAAGCCTGTTCGAGTAGGCCACGTCCTGCCTCTTGCTCATGAGACTCGGCGCAGGAACCTCTTCGCAGCCAGAAAGATGCATGACCCTACCGCCCTCCTTCCGCACCGAGAGCGGGACACTCCCGATCGAATCCGTGCGACCGGCGCCGTTGCGGGAACACACTCAGAATCATCCGATAAGGCAACGCCCCCACGCGCCCCACCTCTCCGAGCGTTGACCCTGCCCTTCTCGATATCTACTACAAGCCGCACCACCGCGGCCACGATGGTGGCCCCACGCGTTCTACGTCTGCACCGTTACCCCCGCAAACCTTGCTGCCGGCGATGACCGATCCGGTCAGCCTACTCTTCTGCTATTGGCTCCGCACTACACACGGGTTAGCCCGCAACCTTCAACCAAGCACGACTCTGTTCAGATCAATTTTTTCGAGTCTCCATTCCCCGAGACCCATCTTCCCCGCAAGCTCGATGTGCAGGGCGGCTTCGGCTACGGACGGCAGCTTCTGAGCAGCGCGGATACGGTCGATGGTGTCCAGAATGACCCGGTCCACCGCCACGGGATCGGTGCTCGCCCATATGGCTTTAAGAGGCTGCATGAAGTCCAACCCCCAGCG
This sequence comes from candidate division KSB1 bacterium, assembly GCA_034506315.1. GTDB lineage: Bacteria > Zhuqueibacterota > Zhuqueibacteria > Oleimicrobiales > Geothermoviventaceae > Zestofontihabitans. Next base: position 620 of record JAPDPT010000024.1, read on the forward strand.
AGGACCATGTTCGAACACCACCCACAGAGCGTCGACGACAATGAGACGAGTTTTCTCCCGAACCGGCGGGAGGGCGTTGATTTCCGGGATGCCCGGCTGCGTGCAGTTGTTGTTGTGGAAGTCATTGGGGTTAGCAATCGAGCCGTAGTGGTTCTTCAAGGCTCCCGTCACGCCAGACCACGGGTGCGTCTTGACCACGGGAACATTGATCAGAGCCGTTGTGTGCTGCGTCAGAATGCGGCTGAAGCGTGTCCTGCGCTCGCCCGCCGCGTAGTCCTGATCGTCGTACCCCACCGTGTCCTGAGTGCCGTAACACCGCATCCCCTCCCCCTCGACGTTGATCCGGTAACCAGCCGATTGGAGGTCGCCGTTGTTCCGATCCCAGACCACCACCCGCTCCGGCTTGCCGATAATCCGCGCCAGCCGTCCGGTGAGGACCTCGGCCACAGCCATAAAGTGCGACACATACGGCGTACCGGCAACCTGCCGAAGTCCGAGGGTGTTCACCTTTAAGCCAACCACGTCCTCCGGATGGATATACTTCGCGAGAGCCGCCGCCGGGTCCTTCTCCCCGGCAAGTTCGCAGATGGCCCGATCCAGCATAGCCCCCAGGATGTCCCGATTCACGTTCCCCTTCTCGTCCATCACTCCTTTGTGCTGGACCCAGACCACCTTTGCCGTTCGCCGCTCTTCCGGTCTGGTCAGGGTAGACCTGAGCGGCAATCGGCTCAGCAGCGACGGTGCAAAACTGGCCATCGCGGTGCGCCGTAGGAAAACACGGCGTGACCACTCACTTCTCTGCATGGCTCCTCCTCACACTGATGTCCCGTCGACCTACGGCTACTTTAACCAGAGACGCCCGTATGCTCCTCCAGAAGCAGCCGGAGATCAAGTCATCTCTTATCGCCCCCGCATCCAAGGATACCCATTCTCCGGGCGGGTGTCAATCAAGGCGCTGGCGCGCTACCTCCACCAACGGCCCCATCGTGCGCAGGTAGGGCCTCAGGGTGAATCCGAAACGCACAGATTCTGGCCGCACGTAGTAGCGTTCCAGGACCATGGGTCCACAGCTCCCGTTGCCCAGCCCAAGGACCTGCGCGTCCAGGCAGAGGATGATGTTGCGCCTCGGGCTGAGCTCGTGGATATGGTTGGCGCGGTCCAGATCCGAGGCTGTGTAATGCAAGGCTGCGAACGACAGTGTCTCGTCCGCTGTGATCAGGATCCCGCTTCCCTTCTCGTCGACCAAGGCCAGCCAGCGCACGTCCTCGTGGTTGCCCGTCTCCTGCGGCCGCACGTAGGGGTAATACTGATCCGTGACCGTGCTTTCCCAGAGACCGATCGCGTAGCCGGACTTCCGATCCGGGTAGTTTTCTTGTGGACCCCGTCCGTACCAGGTCAGCTTCTCCAGGTCCCCCGCCACGGTCATCCGGACCCCCAGCCTGGGGAGAATAGGAAGCTTGCCAAACGGGTCCACTTCGTTCGCGACGTGGATCCAACCGTTGGCGAACACAGTGTACCGGCAACGGTGATCGAAGCCGCTGCTGTCTGTACCCCAGTACCGAATTTCTGTGACAATCTCCGCTTTCCCCGACGAAAGCTGCTGCCACTCGAACCTGCGGACCTCGGGCCGCAACTTGTTCAGGCCCGCCTTGTACCATTGATCGGCAAGCCGCTCTTCGTTGTCCGTCCAGGCACGAAACACGTTGAGCACAGGACCCCGCACCCCTTCCTCCGGCTCTCCTATCACCGAAAGACCCCCGTAGAGGAGCGAGGCCAGGGTGGCCGAGTTACGATCGAACGTGGCCTCAAAGCCCTTTCCTCGGATCGTGAGGCCCCCTTCGCCTTCCGTGATGTGCAACGCCTCGCCGGGTAGAGGCTCTACCCGTGGCGCACGTGCAACGCGGTAAGGGATGCGAAATTGCTCCCAGGCGATTTCGTGGCCGGCCTCGGCCCAGAGAGTAGCCTGGCGCAAGTGGATGGAAACGCGCAGCCAGTACTCAGCCCCGGGATTGAGCCTTGGCTGCACAAGCGGGAGGCGCACCACGGCACTCTCCTGCGGCTCGACATCGGGGGCTGGAAGCGATCCGCTTTGGACCGGAACCCCGTCCTCCGTAAGCTGCCAGCGCAGGTCAAAATCGCGGAGATTCGTGAAGAAGAACCCGTTGCGGAGCCTGATGATTCCTTGGAAAAGGTCCACCGGTTCGAATTTCACGTTCTGATAGACCTTCTTCACTTCCCAGATCTCCGGCTGGACCGAGCGATCCGGGGAGACCAAACCGTTAATGCAGAAGTTATCGTCGTTCGGTTCGTCGCCGTAGTCTCCCCCGTAGGCCCAGAATTCCTTGCCATCCGGAGTTCTCTTCCGAAGTCCCTGGTCGACCCAGTCCCAGATACACCCGCCCTGAAGTGCGTCGTAGGCCTCGATCAGCTGCCAGTACTCGGGAAGATTACCTACTGCGTTTCCCATGGCGTGGGCATACTCGCACATGATCAGCGGGCGGTCTGGCTGGGACTCCGCGTAGCGAACCAAGTGGTCGAGTGGCGGATACATCCAGGAAACGACGTCCACGTGTCGACGATCCAGGGCCCTTTCGTAGTGCACCGGCCGGCTTGGGTCCCGCCGGTGGATCCAATCGCTGATGATTTCGAAAGCCAGGCCGTCCCCTGCCTCATTGCCCATGGACCACATGATCACGCAGGGATGGTTCTTGTCGCGTTCCACCATCCGGATCGCGCGCTCCAGGTGAGCGCTAAGCCACTCCGGGCGATTCGCCAGGGTTTGATCGGGCGCGTAACCCATCCCGTGCGACTCAATATTGGCCTCGTCGATAATGTACAGGCCGTACTGGTCACAGAGGTCATACCAGTGCGGGTCATTGGGATAGTGGGCGGTACGCACCGTGTTGATGTTAAATTGCTTCATCAGCTTGATGTCCCGGATCATGGACTCCAGGCTCACGTAGTGGCCGGTGTCCGGATCGTGCTCGTGACGGTTCACGCCTTTGATCAGTATCGGCTTTCCGTTCACAAGAAGGTGTCTGCCCTTGATCTCGACCTTGCGGAACCCCACCCGCGCCGACTCGTATTCCACGGCCTGGCCCGTTGCGTCGCGCAGTGCAAGAACGACCGTATAGAGATAGGGGGTTTCGGCACTCCACTTGAGAGGGCGGTGAACGGGTGCGCGCACAGCCAGCACCGTCTCGCCGCCGGCCCGAAGCAAGCTGGTCCCGTTCATGGCTACGGGTTGCGATCCTACCGGCTTGCCGTCTGGACCGAGGAGGCTGACCTCAAGTTGGACCCGCGGGGCATCGGTGGTGCCATAGTTGCGGATCCAGGCCGTAACGGCCAATTCTGCATCTTCGTACCTCTCATCCAGCTCCGGCTGAACCTCGAAGTCCCGAATGTGAAGAGTGGGCGTCGAAAACAGGTAGACGTTTCTGAAAATGCCGCTCATTCGCCAGAAATCCTGGTCCTCGAGGTAGGAGCCGTCCGACCAGCGATAAACCTCCACGGCCAGCACATTCTCCCCGTCCCGCACGAAAGAAGTGATGTTAAATTCCGCGGGCGTGCGGCTGTCCTCACTGTATCCTACGAACTGCCCGTTCATCCAGACGTAGAAAGCCGACTCCACTCCGTCGAAGTGGAGGAAGACCTGACGTCCCCGCCATTCTCTCGGCAGACGGAAGGTCCGCCGGTACGAACCCACGGGGTTGTAGGAATGGTCGACGTACGGTGGGTTTTTCGGAAAGGGGTAGCGGATGTTCGTGTAGATGGGCTTATCGTACCCGAGCATCTGCCAGTTGCTGGGAACGGGGATTTCCGCCCACCCGCTGGCATCGAATTCCGGTTTGTAGAACTCCGTCGGACGCTCTTCCGGTCGCGGCACCCAGTGGAATTTCCACTTGCCGTTGAGGGACAGATAATATGGCGAGGCCTCCCGTATACAGGCCCGCGCTTGTTCAAAATCAGCATAGGGCATAAGGGTGGCATGCGGGGGTTCTCGGTTGATCCCGTTTACTGCCGGATCCTCCCACTCTTTTCCTGAGGGAATCGGAGGGCCCTGGGCCGAGAGGGCCGCGGAGCCGAGGATACAGCCGCAGGCGAGAAGCAAGCACAGTGCAGCACGCGCCATTGCACCGCCTCCCCTGAGATTGATCCTGTCACCGCTCTCGAGTTTGACGGTCCCCCGACACGTCGCCGACCAAGAGCACTACGGAGCCTCTTCCAACGGAGGAAGATCGTAGACCGTAATCTCCGCCAGCACGGGGCAGGCTCGTGAGTCGAGGATCTCGATGCGGAGGCGATCCACCTCCGTGCGGGCAAAACGGAGAAGACGCTTGTAGCCGATCGTGGTGCCCTTCGCCAGCCGGACCCCCTCTCCGGCGCGGTATCCTAAGACCTGGAACGAGCGGATACGCTGGCCCAGACGAACCATCTCCTGGAGGCCCACGCAATTGAGCTTGACCGGAGGGTCGAACTCCAGGTCAACCCACGCACGGAGGACACTGTCGTCCGTAGCCCAGTAGGTCTCGAACTCTCCGTCGGCAAGCTGGGCGGGGGAGAATTCTCGGGCTCCTCCGCGGACATTGGACGCCGACACCTTGGCCCGCAAAGCCAGATTGTCGTGAAATGCCCTCTGCAGGTAGGTACCCAGCTCAGCCAGACGCTTGGCGTCGTTTTCGTGGATTAGCCCACGCGGGTCAGGCGGCACGTTGAGCAGGAGATTGGCGCCTCGACCCACGGAGCCAAAATAGATCTCCACCAGCTCCGCCAGGCTTTTCACCCGCCCGTCCTCCGAAGAGTGGTAGAACCAGCCGGGCCGAATCGAAACGTCAGCCTCCGCGGGGACGTAGGCGTCGCCGTCCGGGTGACCCTGCTGAAGCTCTTGATACCTCGGATAGCCTGGAAAGACCACGCCGCTCCGCAGGAAGGGCCAGTTCGTCTCATCCGCAAACCCCCGCTCGTTTCCCACCCACCGAACGTCTGGCCCGCCGTCGCTGAAGATTACCGCATTGGGCTGGAGTTCTCGCACCAGCCTCCAGTAGCCGTCCCAGTCGTACACCTGCCGTTTGCCGTTGGGACCCTCTCCGCAAGCCCCGTCGAACCAGACCTCGAAGATCTCCCCGTATTGCGTCAGGAGCTCCCTCAGCTGCGCCTTGTAAAACTCGTTGTACCGAGGAGAGTCGCCGTAGGTCGGCTCGTGCCGGTCCCACGGGGAGAGGTAAATCCCGAACTTGAGCCCCGCCTCCCGGCAAGCTGAGGCTAGTTCGCCGACCACATCGCCCTTGCCAGAACGCCAGGGGCTCGCCTTCACGGAATGGTCCGTGTGACGAGAGGGCCAGAGACAAAAGCCATCGTGGTGCTTCGCCGTGAGGATCACCCCCCGGAAACCCGCACTCTTCAGGACCCGCACCCACTGGCGACAATCAAGCGAGGTGGGGTTAAAGAGGGCCGGATCCTCCTGGCCCGTGCCCCATTCGCGGTCTGTGAAAGTATTGATTCCGAAGTGGACAAAGGCATTCATCTCCATCTTGTGCCACTGGAGCTGGCGCTCCGAAGGGAGAGGCGGTAGAGGTTTGGGAGGCGGCGTGGAGGCAGTCACCCACCCTGCGGACAGACTCAAACTGACCCACACGACGGCTCGGACCGCCCGATAAGTGGCTTTCGCGGTCTTGATGATCGCCCACCGGCCAGGAGAACCCGCGCGGAGTCTCGTCTCCCCTGCTGGCGCGGTACCTTGCCGCCCCAGACGGACTCTCAAGCCTGGTCCCGCCATCCTCGACACCTTGCCGCCTCGAACTCGAGAACGATCCCCTCCCGCCTCAGGTCGCAAAAAGCTGCGGCAAGCGGGCTTCCGCTGCGTGTCCCCCCCTGGAGCTACCGCGTTTGGGCGCAAAATACTTACCGATGAGAGTCGGCGCAAGAAGAATGTACCACGCAGCGCGGCCTATGGCTCGATGGGCCCCCTGGGTTACTGCGGCTTAGCTGGTTTCCCCCTCAGGCGATTCCAGAAGAACCCGGTGGATGATCTTCAGGTAGCGCCGGACCCCCAGAGCGTCGGCGGGGCTCGAGACCGCACTACCGCCGTCCTGGGACAGAGGCCCAACCGCTGCTGTTCCCTGCCGTAGTTCGCCCGCTAATGCCTGGCACAACGTAAGCACACTGCAACCGAAGGACTCCAACGCCTCCCGTCCGTAACGCAGGTCGCGGACCTCCTCCGGAAGCCTCTCGGCCTCCACTTCCACCAGCCACCCGGTACCGTATGCGTCCTCGCGAAGAAGGAAGGGGTTGGAAAGGACCTCAGGATTGACCCGGACGACCGAAGCCGATAGAGGAGCTCGGACGGGGAGCATCTCTCCGGCGACAATCAGCCACGCCAACGGATCCCCCCTTCCGACTCGGCGCCCCGCTTCCGGAGGCACGACCGAGTCCACCCACGGCAGGGCCCGCGCCAGGAGCCCATCGAGGCCGATCCGACACAGGCCGATCCTCCGGATCTCAACCCAGGTGCGTCCGGGGCCGTAGTACAGGTGTCCGGGCAGACTGACGTCGGCCAGCGGGCTGAGAAGGCGCAGGAGGGCGGGGTCACCGGCGCAGAGCTGGCTGAGTTTCTCCGACACATTCACCCGAAGGGAGCCGGGAGCGACGATTTCGCGGCGCGGTTTCCGAACCTCCCGGAGTGCCTGGAACAGCGGGCAGTTCTCGCAGTCGTAGTCGCGATCGCACAGGCGGTAGGTAACGATGCCCGCGGTCATCAGCAGGCACTTGCCCTCCTCGGGAGGGAAAATGGGACGACCCGTGCTGGCCGATGAGATCATCGCCGCGCGCCCACGAGGTTACATAGCCTGTGCGTACGAAACCTCACCTTCGGCACGACCACCAGCCTCCTCAGCCGCCATCTCCCGGGGGAACACGGGAAAGTTCTTCGCCACCCACTCAAATACGAAGAAGCCGGTGGCCACCAGTGTCGCAGTAATCACAATTTCCTGCCACTTGGGAAAGTACGCCCCTCCCCAACGCTCGAGCGCTGTAATGCTCACATTGAGGCGGTTCATCACGAGACCGAGCACATTGCAAACGGCCCCGTAAAAAAGCCAGTTGCGCTGCACGACGAGCTTGGGCATCGAGTAGAGGACCATGGGAACCCCACTCATCAGTAGGGTTTCAAGCCAGAAAAGTCCGGCCTCGCGGGAGGGCTGGAACGCGTGCCCAATCACCCCTCGGTTGGCCAAATCGAGAAACCTCAGGGTCAGGTAGATGGCCTGCACCAAGATGACGCCGCGCGCCAAGCCCGTGAGGACATCCAGCTCCAGCTCGCGGCGAAAGGCTCGATGGCTGAGGAAAGACTCAAAGATCGTCATGGCTAGGCCCACGCCCACGGCGGAAATGAAAAAGAGGAGCGGAAGCCAGGGGGAGTACCACAGAGGGTGCATCTTCTGCGGCACGATCAGGTAGAGGGATCCGAGGGACGACTGGTGCAGGGTGGAGAGAAGCACTCCAGCCACCACCAGCACGATCGTAAGTGAGCGGATAAGGCGTAACGGAGCCTGCCAATTGAGCCTCTCGAAAACGACCGGGCTGAACTCCAGGGCGAGTACGGCGGTGTAAAGCATCACGCACCAGGCCACCTCAAACATGACCGAGTGGTGGTTCCACATGATGATCGGATGCCAGATGTTCCATGGCCGCCCGAGGTCAAAAAGGAGAGCCACAATCACCAGCAGGTAGCCCAGAAACGCGGTGAGGATCGTTGGTCGTGTGATGGCGTGGTACTTCTTACCTGCGTCAAAGATGTACACCAGAGCGGCGACGGTAAATCCGCCTGCCGCCAGGGCCACACCGCACAGTACGTCGAAGCCGATCCACAGGCCCCAGGGAAAATCATCGCGCAGATTGGTGACTGCTCCAAGTCCCTTGGTGAAGCGCACCACGGCGACGTACGCGCCCACCACCCACAGGAGAACGAGCACCGCCTTCCAGAACGTTAAGCGCGGAAGCTGGCTCCAAATCCGGCTTCTTCCCATTCGTCGGCTCCTACCGTTTGGTTTTCTCGGATATCCCTGCTCCCGGTCGTCCTACTCTTGTTGGTCCTGGTCCGCCAGTGGCACCTCCTCGATCACTTCCTTTGCCGCTTCTTTCTCCTGCTCCTGAGCAAGCCTTTCCAACTGGATGCGCCGGTTGATGATCCAATACACGCCGAAGAGGAATACACCACCGAACCCGACCACGTTCGGCAGCTTGGAAAGGACCCGCCAGGTTAGTTCCGGCAAAGGCTCCTCAGTCTTCAAATTCCTCGCAAGGAAGGGGATTTTCTCGAACGGCACATGGGAAATGTAGAGCAGCGAGGTCCCACCGACTTCCCGGAGGCCGTAGATGTGGGGGACGTACTTGCCTGGCTCGTCGCCCAGTCGTCTTTCGGCCTCGGATATAAGATCCTTCCGCTCGCCGAACAGAATAGCTCCGGTCGGGCACGCCTCTGTGCAACCCGGTTGGCCGCCGGCGGCGACGCGGTCGTAACACATCGTGCACTTGCGCACGGCTGGCACAGGGTTATGCCATTCGTACGTGGGAATCTGGAATGGACAGGCCTGCAGGCAGTACCGGCAGCCCATGCACTTGTCCCCGTGCCAGATGACAGGCCCCAGCGGAGTTTTCTCGAAGGCTGCCACAGGGCATACGGACACGCAGGTGGGATGCTCGCAGTGCATACACGCGTGTCGGTAGTAGCCCTCGCCTGGAATCTCCTCGACGATGACGTAGTTGTCCGGCGAGAGGCGACGCTCCTTCGTCGGCTTCAGGTTATTGACCTGTCGACAAGCCTCCATACACGATTCGCAGCCTATACAGAGGGAGAGGTCGACCAGGATGCCCTTGCTCATCGTGGGGTCCTCCGCAGTTGGCCAATCAGGAGATTTCGCGCAGACTGAAAAACCGCGTCTGGCATTCGCTCCAGGTCTCATCGTCCAGGGAGGCCATGACCCCCTCGACAGGCAGGCCACCGTCCGCCATGGTCAAGCCGACCTGCGGTCGAGCGAGAGAAACCTGGACCAGGAACTCCCGCAGGCGCTCCCACTCGCGCCGGAGCCACCTCGCCGCCTTTTCGGCTACGGCAAGTTCGGGGAGGACCGCTCCCAGGTCTTCCGGCTCCAGATCCAGAAGCCAGCCTTGTAGATACGGGTTCTGCCTCAGTATCTCCGGCTTCTCCCGGATGGCCTCGTTCACCTGCAACACGGAACCCGAGACGGGGGACCGGAGGGCGAGTTTGCGTCCTCCCTGGTGAATCCAAAGGATGGGCTCTCCACGCCGCACGCGACGGCCCGGCCCTACGGACTCGATCGCATCTATCCTGCCGAGAAGCTTCTGCGCAAAGTCATCGAGCCCAATACGCGTCCGCCCGTCGGGAAATAGCCGGAGCCACAGGTGATTTGGGGCATGAAGGACTCCCCGTGCCAGGCGAATCTTGGGGACCTGGACCCTTGCGACGTCGACGGGCACGAGTCGCTGCTTCCGCCTCTGCAAAGCCGCGTCCACCGCAAGGCAAACAAGAATCGTGAAGACGACGAACAGCGCGACCATTCTTCTGCCTCCGCACTGGGGTGAATGAGATCAGGCCACGGGGAAGTATCGCCTCCGAAAGCGTTCCCACTGCTCCTCCGTCAGGTGCCTCGCAATTCCCTCTACAAGCTCGCCTCCGTCCTGGAAAACCGCTCCGGCGAGGGGAGAGTAGCTTCGCTGGAGATCCTGGATGGCCAGCTCGACCCACTTCTTCGCCAGATCAGACGAGAATAGGTTGGCCGCGCAGCACTCCTGATCTCGGGGCCGCACGCGCAGGATCCAGCCCTTCTCATAGGGGTCCTCGCGCAGCTGAGCCGGTTGCTGCAGCACCGCCTCGTTGACCTCCACCACCTCCCCATCGACAGGCGAAGGTTGCTCCAGAACGCGGCCGTCGAAGCGGAGGGCCCACACCCGACGCCCCTGCTCAAGCTTCTCACCCCGCGACGGGACTTCGATACTCCTTACCTCCCCCACCAGGCGGCGAGCAAAGGCATCCAGGCCTACCAGCACTTCCCCCCGCTCGACAGGCTTGGCCCATGTGTGTCCCGGGTGGTAGTACCGGTCGGACGGAAGTTCCACCGGACCAAGCCTGACCGACGGGCGCATAGCCACCGCCACGCGCCTCTGTCGGTTCGCCACCAACGCCACAGTCAGCGCCACAAGGCACACGAGACAAAACGCCGCGAAGAGCATCGTCCTACCTCCAGGCAGGTAACCCACAACGGTTCGCGATCGCGCTCGTTCAATATCCGTACCAGAGGAGGTCGCCAGACGACGGAAAAAGCCACTCTCTCCTGCCTGCCCGACCTGCGCGTCCGATCCCGCCGTGGCCAATGAACAGGTCCAAATCCCTCGGGTGATGAGTTCCTTAACACCACGCCAGGTCTGGCTTTCTCTTGGCGATGTAACCCTCGCAAACTTCAGAAGCTACGGGCGCTGAATTCCCTAACAGGGCAACTGGCGTGTATTTGAGTTTTTCTACACCTCGGGACGCGGCCAACCCTCTCCGCCGGCCGACACGGCGTGAGGTCTCCCTGCGTCGCCGGTCCTGAGAAAACGGGGGGCGAGCATCGACACCTCGCGGGGCAGCCCGGCCTAGCCCCTCTCCTGGGCACCCAAAAGAGCGGACGGGGAGCCGTGGAATCTGCCCAGAGTGCGGGCTTGCAAGGACGGTCAAGCCATTTAGGCCCGATCCTCTCATCGCCCAGGTGAGGCCGGGGTCCCGTGCGCAGAAAAGCCGTGCCTTGTAGGGACCCGAGAAGAATCCCGCTCACTCAGGTAGGGTAAGACGGGCGGCAGGTAACCCGTGTAGGCAAGGTCAGAAGCTGGCTTTCCGGAACGCAGCGCCGAGGAGGTCCTCCAGGATGTTCGCGAGGCGGGCCTCACAGGCGGCGCAGAAGCGGTCCCCCTTGTAGTCGATTTCTTCCACGTACGTCGACACCCGCATCACGCAGCTGGGGTCGTCGCAGTGGAGCAAGTGGAAGGTGTGACCCAGTTCGTGAATGGCCTCCTTTAAGAGGCGCGCCTGCAGGAGCCGATTGTCCGGCGGCAGACCATAGAGCTCATTCTTCAGGCGGTAGCAAGACACAACGGCCGCCTTGCCTCCGAGCTGCGCCTCCCCGAACACGTAAGTGAGCACCGGAATGAAGAGGTCCAGGTCCGTGAGTCCCAGAATCCTCAGGGTGTCGCGCGGCGCCTGCCGGAGAAGCTGGGCCAGGATCTCAGTGGAATGGTACTGGTTGCGAAAACGGTCGTGGGCCCGGCCCAGATCGATCTCGAGGCTGAGGGGGAGCGAAGGAACCCCGAACCGCGAAGTGATCGCCTCGGTGAGAAACTGCAGGTTCACCACCATCGGCCGGTGGATGGGGACGACGTAGATGCGCCCCGTCACGCCGGCCTCCGCAGTCCGTATTTCCGGATCTTGTTGTAGAGCGTGACCCGGTCAATCTGGAGAATGGAGGCAGCGCGAGAGATGTTCCAGCCCGTCTTCGCCAGCACCTTCTCGATGTGGGATCGCTCCACCGCCTCCAGAGACTCCAGTTCGCCGACGGCCGAGTCGGCCTTGGTGCCGAGCTGAAAGGGCAGGTCCTCGGGACGGATGGCGGGGGGCTTTCCCACGACCATAGCCCGTTCGATGGCGTTTTCGAGCTCGCGTACGTTGCCGGGCCAGTCGTAGGCCAGGAGGATTTCCATGGCCTCGGGGGTGATCTCAGTGATCGGCTTGTTCATCGTGGTCGCGAAGCGCTTCACGAAATGCCTGGCCAGGAGCGGAATGTCCTCGCGACGCTCGCGCAGAGGCGGCAGGTAGATCGTAAACACGTTGATCCGATAGTAGAGGTCCTCGCGGAAGCGGCCCGCCTTCATCTCGCTTTCCAGGTCTTTGTTCGTAGCGCAGATAAGGCGGAAGTCAGAGCGAATCACCTGATTACCGCCGACCCGTGTGAACTCCTTGGTCTCGATCACCCGCAGCAGATCCACCTGCATCTTGGGTGGGATGTCGCCGATTTCGTCCAGGAAGAGGGTGCCGCCGTCGGCAAGCTCGATCTTCCCCTTCCTGCGGTATTGAGCTCCCGTGAACGCCCCCCGCTCGTGGCCGAAGAGTTCGCTCTCCAAGAGGGTCTCGGGAAAAGCGCCGCAATTGACGGTGATGATCGGGAAATAGCGCCGGCGGCTGTGGCCGTGAATCGCCCGTGCGATGAGCTCTTTGCCCGTGCCGCTTTCGCCGCGGATGAGGACCGTGGAATCCGTCTCCGCAACCACCCGCACCAGTTCGAAGACCTGCTTCATGGCCGGCGTCTCGCCGATGATCTCATCCATCCGCGCCAGCTCTTCGATTTTCTGCCGGAGCTGGATGTTCTCGGCGCGCAGCCTCCTCTGCTCCACCGCATTTCGGACAAGATGCTCCAGGTCATCCGGATCGATCGGCTTCGTTACGTAGTCGAAAGCGCCCTGCTTCAATGCCTGCACGGCGCTCTCCACCGAAGCGTAAGCCGTGATCATGATGACGACGACATTCGGATCGATCTCCCGAATGCGTCTCTGCAATTCCAAACCATCCATCCCCGGAAGGCGAATATCAAGAAGCACGATATCCCACGAACTCTCCTGGAGCTTCTTCAGCGCTTCATGGGCATCCGCCGCGACATCCACTCGATAGCCATCGTCCCGAAACCACTTGTACAGGGCGTCGCGGACCGAATATTCGTCGTCGACGACGAGAATTCCCACGCGGCTCTTGTCCATTCCTGCGAACCTCACCTCCGCTCCGATTCTGGATTCTGGTTCCCAGCCTCCGCCGGCACAGGTCGTTCGCGACAAGCCGGCAGTTCGATCGTAAAGGTCGTTCCCTCCCCCACCTTGGTCTTCACGTCGATGCGGCCCTGGTGCTTTTGGACGATCCCGTAGACCACAGCCAGCCCTAACCCCAGGGCCTCTCCTCCCCTTTTCGTCGTGAAAAAGGGCTCGAAGATGTGGGGAAGCACATCGTCCGGGATCCCGACACCCGTGTCCGTGATCTCTACACGGACTTTCCCATCGCCCTCGGTTGCCTCAGTTCGAACGCGGAGTGTTCCCCCGTCAGGCATCGCCTCCACCGCGTTGATCAAGAGGGCAAGGAAAGCTTGCTTGAGCTCGTCGGCGTTACCCACAACATGGCACCCACCCGGGGCAAGCTCCGACTCCAGTCGGACCCCGGAGAGCTCAAGATGGTGACTGACCAGGACAAGGGCCCGGCTCAGGACGTCGTTGAGGTCAACCGGCGAAAACCCTTCCCGGCCTTCTCGCGCAAAGAGGAGAAGATTCTTGACGATGTTGCCGCAGCGTTTGGCTTCGTTTTCGATCACCTCCAGGTCCCGGCTCATTTCGGCCTTGAGTTCGGGCTCGACATCCAGTCTGTCCAGCCGCCTTCGCACGTACTTGGCCAGGCCGAGGATACCCGACATCGGATTGTTGAGCTCGTGCGCCACGCTGGCCGCCATCTTGCCCAAGGAGGCCATCCGCTCGGCCTGAATCATTTGCGCCTGTGCCCGCTCCAGCTCCTCCGTCTTCTCGCGGATCCTGTCCTCCAGTGTCTGGGACCATTCCTTGAGGGCGTCCGTAGCCCGCTTGAGATCCCGGCTCATTTGGTTGAAGGATTGAGCCAGGAGTACAATTTCACTGCTTCCGCCGATGGGGATGGTGTAGCCGAGATTGCCGGCCGCAATCTCGCGCGTGCCACGGATCAGGCGTTGGATGGGGCTATGGACGTTGAGGTTTACGATCAATCCCCCCAAGAGAGCAGCAAGGAGGGCCACCGCGATCCCCGCCGCCAGTGCCTGTCGTGTGTGCCGTGTGAGGAGGAGATCCAGCTCGGTCCGATCCAGCCGCAGGTCCAGGATCCCTAAAACCTGCTGATCCGCCGGATGGGCGTGGCAGGCAGCGTTGTAGCAGGCCGGCTCGTTGTCGATGCCCATGGTCATGCCCATGATATGCCGTCGTTCCGGCGTGGTGAAAAAGCGCACGGCCAAGCCGTGGTCCGGGACACGGAGCTGGCCGCCCTGGGCGTGGCAGTCCGCACAAGCCTCGGCCCTCAGATCCACCCGGCGGCCGAGCTCGTCTACGTCGTCCGAGTAGGTCACCACACCGCCCTTGTTGAAGATCCGGATCCCGTAAACACCCGGGCTCCGTGCCGCATCCTGCACCATCTCCTGAATATCCTGACGGCGGTTGAGAAGCATGGCGTGCCGCATCGAATGGATCAGGAGCCTTGCCCCGCGCTGGGCGCAGTCCCGAAGTAAGAGGTTGAAAACCGCCTTCTCCTGGACCTGCAAAAGGTAGACGTGCAGCGAGAGAAAAGCCACCGTCACAACCACAATGGGGACAACCACCCTGAAGCTCAGGGATCTGAGGAAATTTCTCATGGTCGCACCCTGCGCGACACTCCTCTTCGTCCCACGGGGCCGGCGAACGCTACTGCAAGGTAAATGCTTCAGGCAACGAAAGCAAAAGCTTTAGTCTACCCTTTCCTCCCTCGTTCGGGGTGGAGGAAAAATGGAAACGAACGCGCCGTCCATCACGCCGGGCCGAAAGGTCTTGCCTCTCCGGGGCGCAGAGCGTATATTACGGCCAATGCAGGCCAGGGACCGCTTCGCCGTGCATGGTCCCCCGCTCGGCAAAGGAACGCCGAGCGCCTTCGCTTCAATTGGCGTGTATTGAGGAGGCGACTACCTGCAGGAACCTCGGAAAACGTGGCCATCCCCGTGGGAGACTCCAAAGCCTCTCGGCGGGAGGCCGAACCTGACGGTCCTGGACAACACAGGCGAAGTTTGACTCCGGCAGGAACCTACGCTGGGGTGAGATCCTCCGTACGCGCAACCGCACGAACATGGCCCTGGGAAATCCGCAATGTCCGTAGTCGGTACAGCCCTACCGACGCGGCGGGAAAGGGAATGGGGAAAGCTCAATCGAGAGGCCACCGATGCTGATAGAGATTCTACTAGCGGGACTGAGTGCCCTAAAGGATTACATCGCTAAGCACGTGCTGACGTGCCTGGTACCAGCGTTCCTCCTGGCGGGAGCGCTGGTGAGCTTTGTCGATCGCAACGCAATCCTGGCCACCCTTGGGGAGCGCGCTGGGAAACTGAAGTCGTTCTCGCTGGCGAGCCTCTCGAGCTTCTTCCTGGCCGCCTGCTCCTGCACGGTGATCCCGGTGGCGAGTGGCCTCTACTACGGGGGAGCGGGGGTTGGCGTCGCGTTTATCATTTTATGGGTCGCGCCTGCGTCGAACATCCTCTCCCTGATGTACACGGGCAGTATCCTCGGGACCTCCATGGTGCTTTCTCGCGTGGGCGCCGCACTGGCCATGGCCCTCGTCGTCGGCTGGGTAATGACGCTCGCGTTCGCTCGCGAAAGGGAAGCCCTTGCGATGGCGGACGATCACAACCCGGGGGGAGTCCCCAGGGCGCACTCTCTGGTGGGCAGGAAAGAGCTATGGCTCCTGCTCCTGATCCTCCTCTCGCTTCTGATGCCTAACTATCTTGTGCGCAAGGGACCGTACTCCGCGAAGGTCCTCATTTGGTTCCTGCTCACGGTAGTTACGGGGGTATACGCCTGGGAGACCCTCGATCGAGACCGGATCCGGTCGTGGATGACGGAAACCTGGTTTTTCGTCCGGATCATTTTCCCCCTGCTACTCCTCGGCGTTTTTCTCGTCGGGGTTATCGGCAAGGTCCTTCCGCCGGAGTGGATCCACCGTTGGCTCGGGGGCAACAGCCTGCGCGCCTCGTTTCTGGCCACCATGCTCGGCTCCGTGAGCTACTTCGCCACGCTGACCGAGGCCCCCTTCGTCGACACCTTGCTGCATCTGGGAATGGGCAAGGGTCCTGCCCTGGCTCTCCTACTGACGGGGCCGGGGCTCAGCCTGCCGAACTGGCTGGCCATCGCGCGCGTTTTCGGTATCAAGAAGGCTTTAGTGTACGTGCCTACGGTCATTGTCCTCGGCACCGCGGTGGGCTTCGTTTTCGGCAAACTCATTTTCTGAATGGGACCGGGACCAACAAGAAGAAGGAAGAGGTCAGGCATGAGAATCGAAATCGTTGGACCAGGGTGCCCACGCTGCCAGCAAACCGAACGCAATGTGGTTACAGCCTGCTCCGAACTGGGCCTGCAGCCCGAGATCATCCACGTTTCAGACGTGAGGGAGTTCGTCAAGTACGGAGTACGGATTACCCCGGCCGTCGTGATCGAGGGCAAAGTGGTGGTGCAAGGTAAGGTCCCCAGCGTCGACGAGCTCAAACAGCTTCTCGCCGGGTATACGGGCCGTTCGTAACCAGCACGTCCGTGGCAAGCGAGAAGCCGGGACCGCACTTGCACTCGGGCCCGTGGGGCTGGATTGCGCGGCGAGGATTTCGCCTATTGAGGAGTTAGGCAGGTCAGGCGGTGCAAGAACAACGGCAGGGCCTGGAATCCCCACCCAACACGTGCCCCACGAGGAAGCTGCGCAGACAAGCCCTGAGTCGAACCGAATGCCGCCCCATAGGGGCTACCCGAGAATCCAAGCGGCGATCGCCTCTTGGGAGGGGAAATCTTGGTCTATCGGGTCGTGGGGAGGGCGACCTTTAGCGCAGCGCCGCCTACGCTGTAGCCCGGGGAGAAGAGTTCGGGCCAGATCCGATTCTCCCCTACACAGGTGCCCATCAAGAACCCAGAGCATTGTGCGAAGCGGAGAACGAGCGCGTTCCCCTCACCCTGAACGCGATGCTCGGGCGACCCGTCCCGCTACGGGCCAACAGTGCAAGGAATGGCGAGTCGGCCTAGTCGGAACCAAGGGGGCATTGCTGTCACTGGTTCACCCTCGGAGAATCCGCCGCTCCGCCCAGCGATGGGGTGCAACTCTGCTCCGAAGCGCCCATAGGGGACAGCCCGCTGCTCGCAGGTCCCTTGCCCTCGTTTCAATCGCTCGGCAACCGCTTGCTTGTTGAGGAGGGCAGTACGGGTCCCGCCGAAGCCCGGGAACCCGGAGAACGGCCCTACTGCATAGGTTCGGTACCGGGCGCACAAAGCCTCTGCAAGGGGGGTA
Organism: candidate division KSB1 bacterium; assembly: GCA_034506315.1. Taxonomy (GTDB): domain Bacteria; phylum Zhuqueibacterota; class Zhuqueibacteria; order Oleimicrobiales; family Geothermoviventaceae; genus Zestofontihabitans. The sequence goes on from JAPDPT010000024.1 coordinate 17,730, forward strand.
TCGCCCTTTCCGCCGTCGGCCTTCGCCCGCGTCCAATCCCAGTCCCGATGGGCACGGAACCGGAAGAGGGGAATCGCGTAAGAGAGATTGAACATTCGACCTTTTCGGACAATTAGTCGAAGACGTCATGTCCTGCTCTCATGACGCGAGGCGCGCGCGGATTGTGGAAGAGGCGCGCACCCTCTTGCGCCGTTTTGGCCTCCGCAAGGTAACCATGGAGGACATCGCGCGCCGGGTCCACATGGCGAAAGCGTCGCTTTACTACTACTTCCCCAGCCGGGAGCACCTTCTCCGAGAGATCATTCGCACCGAGGGGGAGGAACTGTGGAATCGCATCCATGCTGCGATCGCCCAGGAGAAGGATGCTCGGTCGAAACTGAGGGCCTACGTCCAGGCCCGGTTCCAGGCCCTCTCCGAACTTTCCGTCTACTACGGATCCCTGACCGAGGATTATCTCCGTCATTACGAATTCATCGAGCGAGAGCGTGAAGCCTATACCCAGCTCGAGCTGCGGACGATCGAGGCCATCCTGAACGAGGGGGTACAGACGGGACAATTCGTGGTGTCGAACCCAAGGTTGGCCGCCTTTGCCGTCATTCAGGCAATGAAAGGGTTGGAGTACCCGCTGATTGTGGAGAAGGGCGTCAAGCTCGACGGGTTCCACCTCAGCCTTGCGGAAGCCGTCGATATGATGCTGGACCTTCTGCTCAGGGGCATTGAGGCGAGGCGTTGACCTGGATCCTCTGCCGTTCCCTCCGGGTCGGTGCTCCTGCCAGCCCGTTCCAAGCAGCGCTCTCCGGGACATGAGACGAGCTGAACAGACGCACTTCTTGGACCTGACAGGGGGTATCATCCGACTCCGCCATGTGTGGATCGCCCTTGGCCTATTCGCCTCGGCTGCGGGTTTCTTTCTGGCTGCGCGTGTTCCCGTGAACACCGACATCGTCTCCTTCCTCCCCCGGAAGAGTATCCAAGTCCAGCGCTTTCGGTACACGGACCAGCTCTTCGGCGGAAACCACCTGGCCGTAGTGGGAGTCGAGGCCGAAGATGTCTTCACGACACCCCTGCTTCAAGTAGTCGATAGCCTGACCACGGCATTTGGCCAGATCGAGGGTGTCTCCAGCGTCACCAGCCTCACCAACGTGATCGATTTCCGGAAGACGGACTGGGGGATTGAGGTTACCAAGCTCATTGAACCGGGACGAGTACCCCAGGACCCCGAGGAGCTTGAGCGGCTACGTTCGTACACCCTTGCCCGCTCCCTCTACCGGGACAAGCTGGTCTCCAGCGACGCCAAGATCACTCTTCTCTTAGTGCGAATCCGCGGCGACGTCGACCGGGAGAAGGTCGCCAGAGAGTTGCGCACGGTTTCCCGACGGATCGTCGGTCACCGCTACCGACTCTACTTCGCCGGCTTCCCGTTCCAGATGGAATTCCTCGGTCGACTGATCATCGCCGACATGTGGCGCCTCACCCCCCTTGCGGCGGCCCTCATCCTGATGGTCCTGTACGCAAGTTTTCGCACCCACCGAGGGGTGGTGCTGGCCTTCTCCGCCGTCGCAGTCAGCCTGGTGTGGACGCTTGGTTTGATGGGCCTTTTCCGTGTCCCCCTCACCCTGATCTCGGCAGCTACGCCGGTCCTTGTTCTAGCGGTCGGAAGCGCTTACGGAATCCACCTCTTACGACGGTACTACGAGCTGGCCGAGCCCGGCATTGATTCCCGCGCCCTCGTCACGCAAACCTTGCGGGAGGTGGGCCTTCCCATCGTCCTGGCCGCGGGGACTACCCTCATCGGCTTTCTCTCCCTATTGAGCTCGGAGCTTAGCGCGATTCGCCAATTCGGATTGGTGACAGGGGCGGGGATCCTCTTTGCGCTCGCCGCCACGAGCCTGATCGTAACAGCAGCCCTGTGCTTTCTTCCCCCGCAGAAGGCTCCACGCCTGGACACAGAAGCGGCGAGCCCCTCGTCCCCCCTCCTGAGGTTGGCCGGTAGCGTTCAGCGCCACCCCGGACGTTGGGCGCTTGCTATGGGGGCGGTGTTCGCCCTCGGCCTCTCGGGCCTGCCCCGCATTCGCAGGGAGGTCAATCTCTCCGAGTACTTCCGCCGTAACTCGGAGGTGCGCGTCTCGGAAAGGCTAATGGAGGAGCGCTTCGGTGGAAGCTATCCCGCCCAGGTCTTGCTCGAGGGCCCCATGGAGCACCCAGCCATCCTCCACTGGATGCGACAGCTTGAGCTGCGTCTCGAAGCCGATCCCACGCTCACCAACGGCCAATCGGTCGCCGACCTGATCTGCGAGATGAATTACGTCCTCAACGACCGATACGTCGTTCCGGAAACCGAGGAGGGAGTGGGCAACCTCTGGTTTCTCCTGGAAGGGCAAGAAATCCTGGAGCAGCTGGTCACGGCGGACCGGCGACATGCCCAGGTGCAGTTACGCATTCGATCTCAGAGATCGGACGTGATCTTCCGCTGCGTCGATCTCATCAACCGTGCCCTGAACTCGCTGCCGGATACCATCGTCGCGGTCAGAGACAGCGGCGTGAGCCCCACGGCCCTCGCCCTTCTCGACAGTTTTCGCATCGCAGAGGCGGAGGAGATCCTGCGCTGGCAACTCCTGCGGCGTGATCTTCCCGAGCCTGACACCGCCGTCCTCCACCAGACGCTGCGAAACTACGTAGCCGAGCTAAGGGCCCCTCACATTCCGCCCCCGATGGCGAGCCGGATGGCAGAGACCGTGCTGCAGTTCCTCAGCTCTGAAGAGTGCGAGCTTTCCGCGCCTTCCCCCACCCAGTCCGAGAGGCTGCGTGCCGCGCTTGAAGCCGGCTTCCGGAGAAACGGCGTCCTCTCCTCTGCCGAAATCGCCAAGATCCTTAGGGTCGTGCTCCCGGGTGCTCAGGGGGTAGATGAAGAGACGCTTCTACGAACCGCGGGGCATGCTGCCTACCTCGCCCGAGAGACTCGCCTCCGAGCCCTCACCGACTCTGCAGCAGCACGCCTGGCCGCGCAACTTGGCTCGATCACGTCGGTGGATCCGGAGCTCCGGCGCGACCTCCAGGCTGTCTTCTGGACTCTTGGGGAGGGCACGGCCTACGTACCCGCGCCTACGTTCCGAGCCTGGCAAAAATGCTGCCCGTTACGGCCAGACGACGAGGTTGTTCTTCGGGCTCTTCAGTCGGGAGCCGGACCCGTCTACAAGGAGCTCGACGCGAAGCTCCTGCGCAGCCAGGTGATCAACGTGGTCACGGCCCTGGGGCTGGTCTTCGTTCTTCTTTGTCTGCAGCTCCGCTCTCTGAGCCTTGGCCTTATCGCCACGAGCCCCATTCTCCTCACCCTGGCTGTCAACTTCGGCGCCATGGGCTATCTGCACATCCCCCTGGACGATGCCACGCTGATGATCGCCCCCCTCGCGATAGGAATTGGTGTCGACTACACGATTCACTTCTCTCACCGGTTGCAGAAGGAACTGCTCCGGTCCTCCTCCTTTGAGCAGGCTCTGCGCACCACGTTTGGGAGCACGGGAAGGGCCATATGGGTGAATGCTCTTTCGGTCGGCGCCGGCTTCTGCGTCTTGCTCTTGGGTCAGGTGGAGCCGGTCCGCCGTTTTGGCGTGATGGTGGCAACGGCTATGGGCGTGAGCGCCTTCGGCTCCGTCACCCTTCTTCCTTCCCTCTTTATGCTTGCGTTGCATACCCAGGACAAGAGGGAAAAGGGTGGTCATTCGGGGTCTAGAGCCTCGAAGCAGTTCCCGTTCAAGGAGGTCCAACGATGAGGTGTAGATGGCTCGTTCTCGTTGCGTTGATGGGGGGCGTAGCCCTTTGCCCCTTATTCCCGGAAGATCGAGGCAACGAAATCCTGGCAAAGGTGCAGGCAACAGCCAATGCACCGCGCGATCGCTCGGCTACCATGGCCATGGAGCTGGTGGACAAGGGAGGCAACACAAAGCATCGTCTCGTCCAGATGTACCAGAAGGGCGATCAGAAGCGGTTGATCCGTTTCCTCGAGCCGGCCGACGTGAAAGGGGTCGGTTTCCTGGTTCTCAGCCAGGACGAAATGTGGCTCTACATGCCCGCTTTTCACAAGATCCGCCGAATCGCTTCTCACACCAAACACGAGAAGTTCATGGGCACCGATTTCACCTACGACGACCTCGCCGAGACCAAATACTCTGAGCACTACCAGGCCACTCTGGTGCACGAAGACGAAGCCATTGCTGTGCTCACCCTCATTCCCAAGCCGGAAGCGGAGGTCAACTACGGCCGGCTCGTAATGACGGTGGACAAGAGCAACTGGGTGCCCCAGCGGGTGGAATTCTACGACCGGACAGGGACGCTCCGGAAGGTCCTCACCAACGGCAAGGTCGAGAAGATCGGCCCCTACTGGACCGTCACGCAGATGACCATGGAAGATGTACAGGACAAGCACAAGACGGTCCTCAGCCTTCGGGAGATCAAGCACGACGTTGGACTGGACGACGAGGTCTTCTCCAAGCGTTCCCTGATGAGGGGTCAGTGACGACCCGCGGGTGGGAAGCTTCGTCAGCTTCGAAAACGCGTCGATGACTTCAGGCGTAAGGAGTTAGTCCATGTGGCGTCACTTGTTCAGCTTGGTGGGCCTCATCCCGGGCTGGTTCGTGGCGGTCAGCGTCGCACAGGTGGAGCTCAATGGCGCCGTATCGGTGGACTACCGGGTGCGCACCCATGGAGCCCACAGGCTGACCTGGAACGAAAACCGGCTGGACATCAAACTCAAGAGCCAGCTTTCGCCCAAGGCCTCGGCCTACGGCGAGCTGTGGGTCCGCAACTTCGGTTTTCCCCGCGCGACGAGCCTGGAGAACCTACAGGTGCGCGACCGAAGTTTCGTTCAGCCTTGGGCCGTGGAGCTGCGGGAGGGGTACCTCAGCCTTTACGGATTTCCGCTACCCGGCCTCGACCTGCGGATTGGGAAGCAGAGGATTGCCTGGGGAACTGCCGACAAGATCAATCCGACTGACAACCTGAATCCCAAGGATTTCGAGGATCCCCTGGACTTCGGCAGAAAACTTCCGGTCAATGCGCTTCGACTCACTGCCTACGTGGGCAACTGGGCCGTGGACGCGGCCTACGTGCCGGTTTTCACGCCGGCTGTCCTGCCGCCCGCGGACTGGCGGTTGGGCCCTGATCTCATGCCCGGTGTAGGTCGGGATGGGACCTACTCGAAGCTGCAAACCGTCCTTCACGCTCCGGCTTCAACCCTGCGAGACGGGGCCAATCTTGGCTTGCGGATCACGACCTCGGTCTGGGGCTACGATGTGTCCGCCAGCTACGCCTACACGCGCGATGACCTTCCCGTGCCGGCGATGACGCGCATCGAGATTCAGCCCCAGGGCCCGCCGCAGGTCACCACAACCCTCGTCTACCCACGCCAGCACGTAGTCGGCATGGACGTAGCGGGCGAGATTTCAGAGGTCGGGCTGTGGGCGGAGGCGGCAGCCTTCTTGCCTGAGCGAGAAGTCCGAATGCGCACTTGGCTCAGCGCCGGGTCCGCACCGCCGAGACTGATCTCCGAAGAGTTGGTCCTGCCGCGTGAGGTCTACGTGAAGTACGTTGTGGGTGCCGACTACACGTGGCCTGGTGGCATCTATTGGAACGCTCAGTTCATCCACGGCTTCTACGGGGAAAGGGGCCGCAAAGACCTGGAAAACTACTTGCTCGTTGCGGTGGAGAGGAAGTTCCGCCACGAAGTCCTCAAGATCCGCCTGGCCGGTCTTCTGGGAACGCCTCAGGTCCGGCGAGCCAGAAGCTGCCACACCCGCATTGTGCTCCCGGAAATCTCCCTCTACCCGTCAGACGGAGTAGAGCTGGTTCTCGGTGGTTACTGGATCGCGGCGCGCGGTCCGACGACCCTGTCGGGCTTCGCCGGAAACGACGAGCTCTTCCTGAAGGTCCGCGTGAGCTTCTGAGCTGGCATGGCCTGAGCGGAGGAATTGGGCCAGGACAAGCGCTATCTCTTACGCGCGTTGGAAGGCGCTGACACGAGGCTCGCGAGGCAGGACTTCGGAGAGCGGGAGAAGTTGTACGCGGGCCCCACCAGGCACGACACAAGGCTCAGTCCGTGGACTACTTCTGTCGCTGCGTCCGGTCGCGTTTTTCCACGGACGGGCAGAGTTTTACCGCAGGGCCCAAGCGCGGGCTTGCACCTGAGGCGTCGCCTCAAAATCTCCCCGCTCGGCTCCAGGAAAGGTGGGAACACTTTTTCTGAGGCGCAGAGAACGTTGCTGCCCTCGTCGGCTCCTGGGACGATCCTCGGTCTGAGACCTACTCGGACCCGGCCTACACCTTGCGGTAAGGGCAAACCCCTTTTTCTCTGACCTTGCACCTACCGCGGCCGCTGCGACCCCTCTCGGTGCGAGTGCCTTGGGTCGGACCCGGAAGGGGAGTTAGGCGTCCGCCTTCTCGAGGACTTCCCGAATCTTACGGGCAAGGTCGGTGGGGGTATAGGGCTTCTGGACAAGCTGCACGTCCCCCTGACGGAGCCCGCTGTTGACGATCACCTCATCTGTGTAGCCGGAAGTGAAGAGCACCCGGATATTCGGGTATCGTTTGCGGATCTCCTCGGCCAGACGCGGCCCGTTCATTCCGGGCATGACGACGTCGGTGAGGAGGAGGTCGATCTGGCCTTCGTAGCGCTCGCAGATCCGCAGAGCCTCGTCCGCATTGGCGGCCACGAGGACTCGGTAGCCGAGGTTGGTCAGCGCCCGGAGCATCATATCCCGAATGGCGTCCTCGTCCTCCACGAAAAGGATCGTTTCAGCGCCGTGGCCATTGCCGTCTTCTGGGCGCCAGCTGTCCCCCGTGTCCTTGCTCTGTACCGAAGCAGGGAGGAAGATCTTGACGGTGGTACCCTTGCCAAGCTCACTGTAGAGCCAGACGGCTCCGCCGCTCTGTTCGACGATTCCTTTGACCGTGGGCAGGCCCAGTCCCGTGCCCTGTCCGAACTTCTTGGTGGTGAAGAAAGGCTCGAAGGCGCGTGCCTTCGTTGCCTCGTCCATGCCGACCCCCGTGTCGCTCACCGTGATTAGGACGTGCAGCCCAGGTTTCAAGCCCAGGTGCCGCGCCGCAAATTCGGCGTCGACCTCGACAGGCCTGGTCTCGATGGTGAGGGTCCCCCCATTGGGCATGGCATCTCTCGCATTGACCACCAAGTTCATGATCACCTGCTGCATCTGGACGGGATCGGTCTCCACATAGGGGAGGCGATCGGCCAGATATACCCGCAGCTCGATGTCCTCCCCTATCAGCCTCCGGAGCATCTTCTCCATGTCGAGGAGGAGCCCATTCAGATTCAGCGGGCGCGGTTGAAGGACCTGCTGCCGGCTGAAGGCCAGGAGTTGCTGAGTAAGGGAGGCAGCCCGACGGGCCAGTTTCTCAATCTCCACCAGATCGGATCGCCTTGGGTCGTCTTCCGAACATTCGGTGAGCAGGAACTGGGCGTAGCCGAGAATTCCGGTCATGATGTTGTTAAAGTCGTGTGCGATTCCCCCGGCCAGCCGACCGATCGCCTCCATCTTCTGGGCTTGGAGCAGTTGCTGCTGAAGGCGCTTGCGCTCCGTCATGTCGTCGACGATTCCCTGGACGAACCGTACTTCTCCCCCCTCCCCGAGAATGGGACTGAGGTACATGGCAACCTCAACCTCTTTCCCCCAAAGAGAGCGGTACGTGAACTCTTTCCGTACCCGCGATCGGGACCTAATGCACTCCTCTACGGGCTCGGAGAAACCGAAGCGCCGCAGATGGGGATGCTCGAGCACGTTAATCTTCATTGTGAGATCTCTGGACGGCGAGCCGAGGATCGCGAGCAGGCTGTCGTTCACCGCCACCACCTTGCCCGTAGGATCCACCACGAACATGCCCATGGGTGCGGTTTCGAAGACCTCTCGGTAACGTTCTTCACTTTCGCGGATCTGGCGCTCCGCTTCCCGTTGCTGGGTCACGTCGCGGACGATGCCCACAATGCCGCTCAGCATCCCCTCGGGGTCACGCACGGGGACGGCCGACACCCGAAAGACGGAAAAGCTACCATCGGGCCTTTGCAGGACTTTCTCCCGTTCCAGACATGACCGAAGGTATTGGCGGGCCTCCGCCTCCACCTCGGCCAGGAGAGCCCCGAGCGGCTCGCCGATCCCGCCCTCAGCCGCCCGCAGGTCAAGGTTCTCCGCAGTGGACCCGGCGATCAAGAGGAAGGGCTCGTTCGCGAGGCGGTGCTTGCCGTCCCGATCTTTGAAGTACACGCCGTCCGGGATATGGTCGATCACCGCGCGGAGCAGATTACGTTCTTGTTCCAGCTGGGCTTCGGCGCGTCGCCGCTCCTCAAGTTCCTCGCGCAGGGCCTCATTGCTTGCCTCCAACTCAATCGTGGTTTCCTGGAGGCGTTCCACCATCCGGTTGAAATTGCGGATCAAGGCACCGATTTCGCCGCTGGGCTTTTCGTCGACGCGCACATCGAAGCGACCGTGGGCGACGGCATTGGCCGCCTGAGCCAGGGCCATGACCGGCTTGGCCGTCCGCGCCGTGATGAAGAGACCGAGGCCCGCTGCACCAGCCAGGCCGGCCAACACAGCCAGCACGAACAGAACCAACCCTCCGCGGACGCCCCGCTCGGCTTCCGCCCTCTCGTCGCGCACCCGCTGCTGCTCGAGGGCCGTAGCCTGGTCCATGGCGTTCCGGAACTGGAGCCCCAGCACGTCCACCTCACGACGGCGGACCGATAGGTCCGGGAACCCTCCCTGCTCGAGCGCCCCTGCCTCCAGGGCACGCGAGAGTCTCAGCAGACTATCGACCACGGCGCAGACACGCAGCTCCTCCGGGCTCGACGGGTTCATGTCCTGATACACGCGAAGCCACACAGCCAGCCGGCTTCGAAACTCACGGGCTTCAATCAGTTTTCGATAGGCCTCGCGCCTCAGTTCGACGGCCACGCCCGGCTGCGTCTGCGCCATCCTATCGGCCCCTTCCTTTCGCCACAGGAATTGGTTCCACTGCTCCACGAGCATGGCACCGTACTCTCGGAGCCGACTGATGGCCAGAGCGCGGGGCATCCGCACTTCAGTGGTCTGGGTCATCGCCCGGTAGGCACGGAGACCTACCACGAGTCCTATGGAGCCCAACCAGGCAATTACCAGGACGTTGCCCAGCATTCCGAGAATGAAGACCCGCCGGAGGGACATTGCCCGCCTCCGCCTTTCCCTTCGCTGCGGTCGGCCGCCCCGCCGCTGGCCCGCACGCTCCCTTCGCTGCCGAGGGGAGAGGCGCGCTCTGAGCTTCCAGCCAAACCAGCTCCGCCCAAGCGCTTGGGCGTGCTCAGGCCTTCCATATCCCTCGTGCACGCCCGGAGCTAAGCCATTTTCCAGACGGGGACCTACCAATGCATTCATCGACCCTCGGTCTGAAATGATTAGGAGGTCTTCCGCAGGGCAGGTTTTGGGGGTTCCCCCACAGGAAAGGCGGTGGTCGCGGTCAGCCCGCTCGTCGAAAATAATTGGGGACGAGCTCTGTCACAGAACCCGTCCCCGGTGCGAGACCCTACAACCCAGAGGAGGCAATTAGTCCCCCATGTTCAGGGGGGTTTTGCTAACACACCTTTCGCTTTCGCCTAAGAGGAGCGCCGCACGACTCACGGACCACCAACTCCGGCTCCAGCAGTACCCGGATCACGCGATCCTCTCCGCGGAGCTTGCGGCGAAGGACATCTACCGCGGTGTATCCGATCTCCTTCAGCGGTTGGCGGACGGTCGTCAAGGGCACCACCGCCAGCTCTGCCAATGCGATGTCGTCGAACCCCACGACGGCCACTTCCTGAGGGACCTCCACGGCATTCTCGCGAAGGGCCCTCATCAGCCCCAAGGCGACCAGATCTGTAAAGGCGAAGCACGCTTCGGGAAACTCGCCCGACTCCACCAGTCGAAGACCCAGCTCGTAGCCTGAACGGTAGCGATTGGCAGGCAGCGACTCGTCCGGTTCCGGCGCCAGCAGCTTTCCCTCCAGCCCCGCTTCCTCGCAGGCCTGGAGGAACCCCTGGTATCGCAACGCGCTCAGCGGGTTGGTAGGCTCGGGCGTCACGTAGCAGATGGACTCGTACCCGAGCTCAACCAGGTGCGTGGCAGCCAAGTAAGCTCCCCGGACATGATCCACCCCCACGTAGTTGAGCTCCGGGTCGTCTGTGTAGCTGACCATTACAATCGGACAGCCCTGGGATCGGAGCGTGGAAACAGCCTCTGCCGTCCGTCCGCTCCCGTCGCGCACTCCGACTACGAATCCTTTCGCGCCCCCCTTCTGACACAGATACTCGAGATTCCACTCCCCTGGGCCGCCCGGAAGGTCATTTGCGAAGGCCAGGCTCCAACCCCATTCGCTCACCGCGTGGACCACCCCGCTGGCAATGCCCGAGAAGAACGGGCTGAGAGGCGGGTCCAAGAACAGGCCGATGGTCACTTCTGCCGCGAATCCGCCCGGGAAGACGTTCACGGGTGGATTAACATAGATTCCCTTGCCGGGTTCGCCGTAAATCAGGCCCTCCTCCTTGAGGACGCTCAGAGCCCGCTTGACGGTGATCAAGCTGGTGCGGTACTTGGTGGCCAGCACCTGCTGGGAAGGCAGTTGATCTCCGGGGCGGTAATCTTGCGCGACAATCTCCTCCCAGATCAGCTCGGCAAGCTGAAGGTGGGGAGCAGCAACTTTCTGCGTTCCCGTAAGCACCGGCCACTCCCTCTTCCGAGCCCTCACCGCCGCGTGCTCGGCGTAAATATAGGAAGGGTGTTACCGATAACGCAACAACATTTTTTCAGAGGTCCTCGCCCCTTTCCCAATCCTTGTACCTCGTCCGACGGCGCCTGCGGAGCCGCTTACAACTTTTTACAACCTGGGTTGCGCCCCGCCGGAACCAATATGCCCGCTAACGCCGCCACTGCCATCCGCGGACCGCCGTGGGCACTGCGTACACCGACGAACGCGCAGTAACAAACAGCAACCGTCCCCCTCGCCCCGCGAACGTGACGTTTGTCGGTTGCTCGGGGAGCAAAATCTCGCCCAGCTTCTCGCCCGACGGGGCGTACACGGTGACGGAACCGGACGTAAGGTAGAGGTTCCCTCGCTCGTCCAGAGTCATTCCATCGGACCCCTGGCGCACAAAAAGGCGCTTGTTGCGCAGGGATCCGTCCTCCGCGATGTCGTAGGCATAGGTAGCTTCACCCCCATGATCGGCCACGTAGAGAATCTTGCCATCGGGAGTTCCGATGATCCCATTGGGTCTCACTAAGTCGTCAATCACACGGATCACCTGCGTGCGGTCCGGCGGGATAAAGTACACGTGCTCACCGTCCTGTTCCAGATCGTCGCGCGGCCCGTAGCGGGGATCGGTGAAATACACGCCCCCGTTCGGGCTGACCCAAAGGTCGTTGGGGCTATTCAGCCGCTTGCCTTGGTAGCGTTCGGCCAGGATTCGCAGCGTGCCGTCCGGGCTCAGCACGGTCACCCGGCGGTTCTTCCCCTCGCAAATGTACAGATTGCCCGCGCGATCGAGAAAAAGACCATTCGCACCGCCTGTATTCCGTCGGAAAAGGACGATCGTTCCGTCAAGGCTCCAGAAGTAGATCCGATCGGCGGGAATATCGGAGAAGTAGACGTTCCCCTGCTCGTCGGAGGCCGGGCCTTCGGTGAAGCGAAAGCCGGTGCCGAGTTGAACGACCTGCGCGTAGTCGGGGAGGACACCCGCCTTCTTCAGGGCCGCAAGGCCATCAGCCTGACGACCCAAAGGAGGGCTCCCGGCTGGACCAGAACCACGGCCCACCGATCGGCTTTGGCACGCAACCCAAACGGGTTGGAGCAATAGACAGAAAGAGATCAGCGCACCGATCACCGGCTTTCTCCAAGAGCCAGCGTAGGCCATCCGAATCACCTCCTCTTCCTGTCGCCACTTTCAACCGCGAAGGAGCACGCCCTGCGGCTCTGTCTGGCTTCCGCGTGCACGTTGTGGGTGCCTCAACGCGCCTTTGCCAGAACCGCTTCGTAGCCAGAATGGTGCAATTTCAGGCTTCTTACCTCGCCCTTCGGGTCCATCTCAAATTCCAGTTCGACGTCCACGGACTTGGCGAAAAAGCGGGTCTCGGACTCGGCGAAGATAGGAAACCTCACCCTTTCGGCCATCTGGACAAAAAGCTGATCCCCATCCCGCGCGATGCCCAATCTGCCAGGTTGGTACTCGCCAACGTAGCGATCGAGCTCCTTTTCCGTGAGGTAGATCTCTCTGCGAAGCCCACTATCTGGGAGGCAGGGATCAGGAAGCTCGCGCACCCAAATGTTGCGGAAGCGAACAGGGTTTCCGTGATCCTGCAGCAAGATGGGGAGCTTGTCGCGGTGGGGTTTGTAGATGCCCCGCACCATCCACTCCGTGGGACCTTCCAGGGCAACGTGGTCGTGGACGAGCACGCCGTTGTGAAACAAGGTCACCGTGGCCGGCTTCAAGAGTTTTCCATCCTCTGAAAAACGGGGCCGGTGGAACACGATGTCGTAGGTCTGCCACTCACCGGGGGGCCGGCAGGCGTTGACCAGGGGCGGAAATTGCCCGTAGATCGCCGCTGCCTGCCCGTCGGGGTAGGTGTCGTTCTGATAGGAGTCGAGAATCTGGATCTCGTACCGCATCATGAGGAAAACGCCGCTGTTGCCTCTTCCCTGCCCCCTTCCCGATGGCGGAACAGGCGCGGACCACTCGATGTGGACCTGACAATCGCCAAAGGCCTGCAGCGAACGAATGGAACCGCTGCGGGGAACCACCTCCATGTACCCGTTTTCCACTTTCCATCGGGCGGGCCCGCCGTCTTCGGCACGCCAGGCAGACAGGTCTGTCCCGTCGAACAAGACAATCGCATCGGAAGGAGGTGACCCCGGACGCTCCTGCGTGCCTGGGACAGGCGGGATTACCACGCGCGGGCGCGGCCTGCTCATGTCGTGCTGCTTCCAGCGCGCAGCCTCACACGCTTGACCCGAGGCCTGGTTTGCGAATAGGGCAGACAGAACTACCGTCCAGATCAAGGCTCCGACCTTCCTGCGCATCCTCTCCCTCCATCGTTGGATCAGGAACGAGGGCCCCGGCTCACATCTCCATTTCCGTCCGGTATCCGATCAGTCGTCCGAGCTTCACAAAGTCCCCCACGTGGTCGCCGTAGAACAAAAGCCTGTGGAGGCCGCCGCGGTAATTATGCAACATCCTGTCGGCGTCCGCGACCTTTGTAGCCACCTTGGTCCTGCAACCGCGCGGGCCGTCCGGATTATCGATGATCTCCCCCGTACTCAGGATCATGGTATTCACGTCCGCCAGCTTGGCCAGGGTGATCGCCTGGCCGATGCGCATTTTGACCTGTAGGGAAACTCCCTTGTTGTCCTCCATGTGCGTACGGATAAGATAGGGGGCTTCGGGCCCATCCGGGCCGTCCATTCGGGTAGCCGCGACGCAGTGGGCGTGGATCACCGTATTCGTCTTGGTGTCGATGACGGGATCGCTGACAAAACCCGGTTTACCCGTCAGGTACTGGCCCAGAATCTGGGTCATGGTGGAGGCGAGATCCGCTTCGCACACCCCGATTTGCCCGGCATTGTTCAGAAGCGTCCAGGCCACACAGGGGTAGGCCGGCAGGTCTCCTCGCTGGAATCCGCCCAGGCAATCGATGGTGATCACTTCCGCATCGTATTCGCGGAGGAGCTCGCAAACGGCCAGGTAAAGCCGCATGGAATTCACCACATCGGTGCGGGAAGGCTCCACCATCCGGATCGCGCGCGCAATGAACGGATCCGCCAGCTCCGCAGCCCGACGCGTGTCGGCCCGTTCGAACGCCTTCTTCAGCTCGTGGTAGCCCGGAAAGATCACTTTGACCCCGTAGTGCTGTTCGAGCTGCCGCGAGAAGTCGTCCTTTTCGCGGTTCTGTCGGATGCATAGAATCGTGGTCTGCCGAACGCGGCGAATGGCGTCAAAAATGCGCAGGTACGGGAGCAGGTCCTCGAAATCGCTGCTCGATACTACATCGACCCGGTCGCCGCGAGCTGTGCGCTGCCCGATCCAGGACCAGTCGTGGCCGCTGTACGGCTGGGAGAAAAGGACTGTAGGATAGCCCATCCCGAGGATGGCCTCCAGGAGGCGACCCACACCTGACGTCAGGTTGAACACCAGCAGCCCGTCCACCTCGCCGAGTTTGGCCTGGAACGCGGGCAGGTCCTCTGTGGTCCGCAGAAGCTCGCCACCTACCAGTTCCACCGGCCGACCGCACTGGGCTCTCAGGTCTTCCAGGATGGCATCCAGCTTCCGGACTTCCGCTGCGAGGTCAATGTCCGGACAGGGCCAGGTCGGGACCGGCTTAGCCAGATAGACCTTGTGGACTACGGACTTTGCCTTTCGAGCGGCCTGCGGGGAGGGTGGCGCAGCAACGGTCCTCGCGGCCATGGAAAACGCGAGCGCTCCCATTGTGGAGGCGGTCGCACCGAGGAACTCCCGGCGGCTTACGGACCATCGGCTCCTCATCTTCGAACCTCCCTGGCAAGTCCAACTTCGGGCGTCGCCTTTTCCCCACCCCATGGCAGAAGATCACCACCACGGTCGGAACTCCCCCTTTACCGGCGCAGCTCAGCGTTGGGACCGGGCAAGGGCCGGTGCGACTTCCACCGCGAAGTCCTCCATCAGACCGTAAGGCAACAGCCGGTACTGATCGCCCCGCGGCTGCTCGGCGGGGGCTTGGCGGAAAAGCCATGGCCGCACCTGCCCTGCGGGTTCCGCGTGGTAAGGGCCAAGCACGTTTCTCAAAGAGCCGTACACCACCACTTCAATCGTATGGGAACCCGGGCTAATCTCGCCGGAAACCTCCACTTGGTAAGGAGGCCAGGCCAGGATCCCGGCCGAGCGTCCGTTGACCCGCACCTCGGCAACCGTGCCGGCCCAGCTCCCGAGCCTCACGCGGATGCGCGCGGGCGAGGCCACCTTCAGCTGCTTCTGGTACGTGACGGAATGGCCATAGAACGGGCAGCCCTGGTCGCGCCACGGTCCAAGGTCCAGAGGCCGTTCGGCTACCATTCCCCAGCCCCGATCCAAAGGCACGAGGGAAAATTCTCCGAGCAGGTAGACCGGCTCCAGCTCCGCGTAGATGGACATCGGGCGGCAAACGATCCGCACCTCGTTCCGTCCCTCGCGCAACAGTCCCGCTACCGGATACACGGCGAAATCGGGATCCAGCCAGGTGCGGCCTGGGAGGGGCTCAAGCGGCGCGCCGTTCAGGAAAACCTTCCAGATTGCGGGCTGCTCGACGACCAGGTACAGCTTGTCGGACCGCGGCAACTCCAGCACGTGGAAGGGGAACGTTGCCTCGAAGCCGGTTTCGGCCCCAAAGGTATCGGCCTCGACCAGCTGCCGGCGGAACTGGATGCCCCGGAACCACGGGTTTTCCGGGAAGCCGTGATGCTGCCAGATCAGATCCTGAGCCACGGCAAAAAAGAGACCGGCTTTTTCCACCGTATCCACGCGGACGTCGCAGTAGTCCAGCACCAGCACGTTCAGGGAGTCCCTCCTGATCTGGAGCGGAGAGGTCTCGGCCCCCGAGAATTCCACTTCTTCTGCCAGTGGCGACCGCTTCTCTTTCCCTTTGGAGCCCACGAACAGCAGCAGGCTGCCCGCAGGCGGCAGGTGGAAGGTGATGCGAAGCCGGCCTCCCGGCAGGGTCTCCGCGGGAAAGAGAGTGGCGTCCCCGTCGACCGGATCCAGGCAGAACGCTGACGCTCCCGAGACGATTGCGCTCCCCCGCACCGGCTCCTCAAGACTGGAGTTGACAAGAAAGAGGAGCCGTCCGTCCTTCAGTACCCGTTGCTGGTGAAAGAGCCAGCTCCCTTCTACCCCAACAAACTGTACGGACTGGTGGGAGCGAAGAGCTTCCAACGCCTGAACTGTCAAGCTGTCGAAAGAGACCCAGCGCTGCGGAAAATCGGCTCTCAGACTCCCCCACCAATCTGAGGGGCGACCCTCCAGAAAGGCCGGCGAAGAGAAGGCGTAGACTTTCCCTCCCGCGCGGAGAAATCGCCTCAGCAATTCGACCGTCGCCCGCTCCGCGCTTTCGAATCCAGGCGGGAGGAGCACGGCCTCGTACTGACCGGCTCCTATCATGAGTTTGCCCCCTTCGGTCTTACCGTACTTTTCCAGGACTACCTCGCTGCCGAGATCGTACTCAACCTGTTCGTGCGAGAGGCGTGTGACGAATCTCTGGAACGGTTCGCCCACGCGGTTGAGCAGCTCCGTGCGGTCGGAGCCGGGTTTGGCGTACATCCAGGCCGAGCTGCTCGGCTCCAGGACCAGGATCCGGTTCACCTCTCGTCCGGACGAAAGGGCCACCGAGAGCCTGGCGAAGTAGTCCGCCAGATAGCGGTACAGTGGCCACCAGGGCGCGTGCGGCCCGAAGGACTGCGGATAGTCCATCTTCCGGTCGCCTTTCAGGGACTGCAGGGTGAGGTGCTGGTTCATTAGGTTCACCCCCAGCACGTACTCCCAGTCGCCGAGGCGCTTCATGTCGGCGAAAGTCAGCTCCCAGCCAGCTCCGCCATACGTCTCGCTAAGAACCCGGGGCCGATCGAACTGATTCGCGATACTGGCCACTTCCCGCACCGATCGCACGTTGCCGAACTGGGCATTGACAGCCTCGCTGAACTGGTTGAAGAGGAGATCGATGCCGGGCACATGGTGGTGAACGTACATCACCATCCCATCTGGGCATTCCGAAGGATCGGGCCAGGTGTGTTCCCAGTAATGACCTGTCCAGAGCAGGCCAGCGCGGCGACAGTACCTTTCCCATGGCTCCGCCCACCGGCTTTCAAACAGTTCCAGGAGAAGCCGGCGGTAGTCGTGCCGTACCTTGCGCCATTCCCCCGTTTCCTCAAAGAGACTGGGAAGAAGAGGCCGTAGATCGTATCCGAAGCGCTCCCGAAATCGTTCGAAGAGATCGGGGGTCCAGCGCACAGCGTCTCGTTGTGGGGGGCGGATATGGGGCTCGTCGGTGAACACGCCCAGCACGGTACGACCGAATTCTTTACCCACGGCACGCTCGTAGCCGGTCATGGTCACCTGAATGAACTTTTCCGTAACGCCCGGCAGGAGGAGGTCGACGTACGCGAACCCTCCGTACCATTTGTTCATCGGGTAGGACACCTTTCGGAACAGGACGAAGGGGCCGGGCCTTCCGATGGCATCCTCTGGGGTCTCGATCACCTCGTAATGGTCGCCGCGCTGCTCCAGGATCACGACGTACTCAGGGCCGGGGGGAGTCGGGAGCGAGTCCCGGCGCTCCGGCACCAACCCCTGCCCAAGCCGATAGGATTCCGGCATCTGGGCAGGGACGTGCCCTCCGGCAAAACCGCTCGGGTAGCTGTTCTCATCGTAGAGCCACACATCCATCCCCAGCTCGCGCGCCCGCTTGGTGGCGTACGCGATAAGCTCGAACCACTCCGGCGACAGGTATTCGGTGAGGAGTCCGTACCGAGGGTGAATGAAGACGCCACCGATCCCCTGCTTCTTGAGGGCCGCAAGCTGTTCGTCAATCATTGAGCGCGTAACCCGGTCGTTCCACACCCAGAAAGGCGCCGTCCGGTACCGTGCCGGCGGGTCCTGGAAGAGTCTGCGTACCTGCGAATAGGTCTCCGGCCGCTTCAGGGCTGGTTTCGGTCCGCAGGCCAGCTGAAGCAGACTTGCGACAGCAAGCAGAATCGTCGCCACCCTTCCGACCATTTGATCCGCCTCCCGATTAGGGCTCCAGATGCCTGCGCCACACGTGCGATGTACCGTTCCTTTGGTTCGGCTCATCGGGGCCAAGGTCTACATTTGCCACGGACGGAAGAGATCCACAAGCGTCCTGGGCTCTTCCTCTTCCCGCACAAGACCTGGCTCGTACTGGCCGAGGAGCTCGCGGGTGAACGTGGCTCCCAAGAGGAAACTCAGTGCCGGGCTCAGGAACACGAACCCGACCACAGTCACAATCCCTACAAGCCAAACGACCAGCTGGCACCCCAGATGCGCGAGGAAGAGAAGGGGATTTTGCAGCGCCAGATCCAGCGCCAACCTGGCAAGTCTGCGCAGCGGCCAGTTCTTGAGAAAGGTCAGGGGCACCCAGACGGCCAGCCAGGCGAAGAAGCCCGCGCCGATCCAAAGGGTTATCCCCAGGAAAAAGAGCGAAAGCAACGGAAGGCCAAGTCGGTCGCTGCCGTAAAAGCCAATCCCAGAGACCGCGGCTGTAACACCCATGACCCCGACGGCGGTTACGCCGAGGCTCCTACCCAAGCTTCGAACCACATTCCTGCGCAAAACGGGGAAATCCGGCACCCGGTAGCTGGCAAGTTCAGTGGTTAGTGTGCCGAGGAGAGCCACAGCCAAGGGGATCCCAATGAAGCTTAGAGTGAGCAGAAGGCTGAGGAGGCTCGCGAGCATCAGCTTCCCCACGTGGTCGTACGTAACCCAGAAGAATTTCTTGAGGATCACGGGGAAGCGAGCACGGAAGATGGGTGGCTCGGCGAGGGGCCTTTCCCGCGGCGTACTCATGGGTTCCCTACCGTGGCCGTCTTGCAGACTTCTCGCAGCGCATTCGCGAAGGCCGAAGCCCACTGGTCGAGGCTTTCGATCCAGTCCAGAACTTCCCCCACGCTAGCCTTTCCCTCGGCCAACCGAGAAGCAATGTCGGAGTCCACCTTCGCCCACAGCTCCTGCAGGTGGCTGTTTCTCCGATAGACGTCCTCAAGGAGGCGTTCGACGTCGCAGCCGCGGGCGCGCAAGTCCGCCACCAGACTCTCGATCTCGGCCACCCGGCGCTGGAGGGCATGCTCCAGTAGCTCGGGGCTGAGCTGGGGCTCTCTCCCCGCCTCCTGCTGCCCCTTGGCTCCGCTGCCGGCCCTCCGCTGCACGTCTCTTCCCTCCGTTTGGCCGAGGCCCCGGTGAATCTAACCAATGCGCCCGCGGGTGTCAAGAGCGACAAGTACGAACCCACACCTTCCCAGCCCTTGGTCCGACGCGCCGAATCCCGCGAAGAAGCCCAGCTACGTAGGCCCGAGCCGCGCACTTCACATGCCGCTCAACTCGCCCGAGATGCTTCGAACGATCCACGCGTCCTTCACCCCGGTCTAGGAGTGTGCTCCTTACCTCTGCGCCCGCGAGGAGAACGCGCGCGATACGCCCACGTCGAGATGCACTCCCCAGATGTTTGCTTGGAGGGAGCCGCCGTACGCGGACATCCGCGACAGCCTGGCTGCACTGCACCGAGCGGACACGTCGGCGCTCCAGGCACGGCTGAGCTTCACTGCTCCGCCGAGCCCCACCTGCAGGCACAGACCGGACATCTCGTACCGCTGCACCCAATGGCCATCGACGCAATCCTCGACGTGAGGGATTGCCGCTCCCGCACCCGCACGCAGCCCCATCGCGAAAACCCGATTGTGGACGAGCGGGTAGAACACGTTGCCCAGAAGAAGGTTCAAGCCGTGGCTCAGGCTGAAGCTGCGGACGTAGCGCGAGAACAGACCGCGTTCACTGACCTGCATTCCCTTCCAGCGCCCTTCGATATTCACGCGTTCTGACTCGCGGGCGTAGGCCTTGGCGTGCACAAACTCCAGTTCTACCACGGGGGATCGCCCCCTGGATCGGACCCTCTTCCCTACGCGAATGCCGTAGTAGAACGGTGATTGCAGGGAACGGCCGCGCAAGGGAACGTCACGGAGCCACAGGTCCGTGTGCCACGCGTCCTGGCGGAGGAGAAGATCGGTGGGCTGAGGCAGGTAAAGGCCTGTGTAGAGGGTCACAGCAACCTGGGCGCGACTGATGGGCACGAGCAAAGAAACCCCCAGTATGCCTAAAAGGGAAGCAAGCCGTCTCGACATGCCGTTTGCCTCCCACCGGCCGGAGCTCCAATCCGCATCGCAGATCCGGGAAACGAGGTGCCCATTTTTTCAACGAGCAGCCCCCTGGAGGGTTCTACCCTTCCATGTCATCCTCGGCTTGAAAGCAACCTTGGTCCCGTTTAGCCCTTGGTTACGTAGATCGGGAGCGCTAAATTGGAACGTCAGCGCTCATCGGTCAGAACAAGGGAGGTTCCGTGACCCCACGAGAGGCGATTCTCCGCATCTTCCGGAAGCAACCGGTTAACCAGTTGGTCTGGCAACCGAGGATTTACTACTGGTACTATGGGAACGGCCTCCCTAATCCCGCGCCGGATGAGTACGTGCGGCGGCACGGCCCCCCTCCTCCTTCCCCGATTGAGCAGGTCCAGTCACCGCAGGTTCCGGACGAGTTTCGAATCTCGCCTATGATCGAATTGTACCGCAGACTCCCTGCTTCCCCTCGCTACCCACAGGAGGTCTTAGGGGTGCGTCTCTTCGAGATCGTGTACGACGGGACTGTCCAGATCCACCAGCAGAAGAACGGTTCCTGCGTGACCACAACCTGGAGCACCCCCGTAGGGGAACTGAGAGAAGTGACCATCCATGGCTACCACAGCGAATACCTGCTCAAGAGCCCGGAGGATTTCCGGGTGATGGTCTACATCCTGGACCATTCGGAGTTCGTCTTCTGGGACGATGCGTTCGAGATAGCCGACCGAGAGTTCGGTGATCTGGGCGTGGTGACCAGCTTCTATCCGCGCTCGCCTCTCCAGCGCCTGATCATCGAGTGGATGGGCTTCGAGAATGTGGTGTACGCGCTCAGCGATTACCCGGTTCAGACCCGGGCTCTCTTGCAGGCCATCGCGGAGTGGGATGACCGGATGTACGACGTGCTCCTTCGCTCCCCCCTTCAGGTCCTGAACTTCGGCGAGAACATCGACGCCAACATTGACCCGCCCCCCTACTTCGAGGAATACCTCGAGCCCTACTACGAGAAGCGCGTCGCGCAGATCCACGCCGCGGGAAAGTTCTGCCACATCCACATTGACGGCGCGTTGAAACCCCTCCTGCCCATCATTCGGAGGATGAGCTTCGATGGCATCGAGGCGGCCACCCCCTTGCCCCAGGGGGACGTCACGCTCGAGGAACTCCGCGAGGGGCTGGAGGGCAAGATCCTAATCGACGGGATTCCGGCCGTTCTGTTCCTGCCGACTTACCCTCTGGCGACGTTCGAGGAGTTTGTCTGGAAGCTGGTTGAAATGTTCTGGCCCAACCTCATCCTCGGCATTTCCGACGAGCTCCCGCCGAGCGGAGATATCCGACGGGTCAAGCTCGTGAGCGAAATCGCCGAGAGGTGGCGGCCACCTGGTTCACCCCATCCGCAAGCGTGAGAGGTTTGTGCGGTTGCAACCGACCCGGAGGCGTGTACAACGTAAGGAGGCTGAGAAATGAGAAGAAGCTGGCTCATCGTCCTAACCCTGGCACTGGTGGCCTTGGCTCAGGCTCAGGACAAGGCGATCTACAAGACCCGCAAGGTCGGCGAACAGGAACGGACCTATTTGACCATCGACGCGGCAGCCCTCAAGTATCCCAGGGCTATTGAGGAATTCCAGACGGTGTGGCATAACCCTCCCGTACGCCAGGACACGACAGGTACCTGCTGGGCCTTTTCGACTATCTCCTTCCTGGAGTCCGAGATCAAGCGCCTGCATGGCAAGGAGGTCCGGCTGTCGGAAATGTACGTCGTGTACTGGGAATACGTGGAGAAGGCACGGCGTTTTCTGCGCGAGAAGGGCAATTCGGAGTTCGGAGAGGGCTCCGAGCATAACGCAGTGATCGAAAGGATCCGGCAGTACGGATGTGTGCCTCTGGAATCGTACACGGGCCTGGTAGGAGGGCGGACCACGCACAATCACGCTCCTCTCTACCGCGAGCTCCGATCGTTCCTCGACTACTGCAAGGAAAAGGGCTATTGGGACGAGGACCAGGCCATCGCGTACGTAAGGCTCGTACTGAATAAGCACCTCGGCGAGCCGCCCACTCACATAGTGGTCGATGGACGGGAGATGACCCCCATCGAGTACGCCCGAGACTATCTGCGTCTGCCTCTCGATGACTACGTGGCGATTATGTCCACTACGAGTATCCCCTTCTGGACTCAGGGTGAGTACAAGGTTCCCGACAACTGGTGGCACAGCCAAGAGTACTACAACGTCCCCCTGGAGGACTTCTACGAGGGGATCCGCTCTGCCCTGCGGTCCGGATTCAGCGTCGCCCTCGGTGGGGATATTTCGGAACCCGGCAAAGTAAGCGAGGTAGATCTCGCCGTGGTCCCGAGCTTTGACATCCCCGGTCAGCTTATCAACCAGGATGCGCGGGAGTTCCGCTTCTACAACAGGACCTCGACGGACGATCACGGCATTCACTGCGTTGGGTACACCAGAAAATTCGGGCATGACTGGTTCCTCATTAAGGACTCGGGCCGCAGCGCCTACGAAGGGAACCTTAAGGGTTATTACATCTTCCGGGACGACTACGTGAAGCTGAAAATGCTCACCTACCTGGTGCACAAGGATGGTGTCTCGTGGCTTCTCAAGAAGTTCCAGGAAAAGCAGGCAGCCAGCAAACAGGCTAAGCCCTGACGTATCTCCAGGAGTGGGCGCTTTCAGGAGTAGGCGCATTCAGCTTACAGCACCGCGTCGGCGGGACTGGGCACGTAGGATCAGCCGATGGATCTGCGGGAGAGGTTGGACTGGGCCTTTGGCCTGACGCGCAAAGCCCCATCCCCTGTTCCCTCCGGAGGGGAGGCAGGACTGGCCACCTTGCCGTGGGGTGAAGTGACCTCCACCCCGCACGGCAGATGCGTGCACGTAGTCGAGTCGTACCCCCTGGAATATACACACGGGTTTGTCGCTCTCCGCGAAGTCCTGGCCGTCCAGCCCCGCACCCTCGGCGCGCTGGACGCACAGGCGCGCCGTCCCTACGCCCTCCCCGATGAGCTCTGTTTCCTCGACAGCGAGACCACGGGCTTGGCCGGCGGCTCGGGCACCGTGCCTTTCCTGGTGGGCGTGGGCTACGTTACGGACCGTTCGTTCGTGATTGAGCAGTTTTTCGCCCGTGATTTCGACGAGGAACCCGCTGTCCTTTTCCTCGCCTGCCAGATTCTTCGCCAGCGCCCCAAATGGATTTCCTACAATGGGAAGGCCTTTGACGCCCAGCTCCTCGCGCAAAGGATGGTCTTCCACAGACTTGGGGATCTGCCCACCCCCGATTTACATGTGGACCTTCTTTTCGCCGTGCGCAGGCTCTGGAAAGGCGCCCTCGCCGAATGTTCTCTCGGCCAGGTGGAGGAGAACCTCCTGGGCCTGAGACGCGACGGGGATCTCCCGAGCTGGCTTGTGCCAAGGGTCTATTTCCAGTACCTGCGGGACAAAGACCCGTGGCCCTTGCGTCCCGTGTTTGAGCACAACCGCGCGGATATTCTGAGCTTGGTGGGTCTCCTGGCTATTTGCGCGCGTACCCTGGAAAGGCCCGAACACGCCCCGCCAGGAACGGATCTCCGCCAGGCCGCGCGCATGCTCTGGCAAAGGGGAAGGTACTCGGAGGCGGAGTCCGTTTTGAGGGCCGCGCTGGACAAAGCTGCGACCGCGCGCGGGCGCAAAACTCTGATGCTCGAGCTGGCCCGGATTTACAAAGCGGAGCGGAAATGGCCGCGCTGTGTGGAGCTGTGGCACGAGGCCCTTCGGCTCCCTGGCCTTTCCCTGGAACCGTACGTGGAACTGGCCAAGTTCTACGAGCATCGGGCGCTCGACCTGGCGAAAGCAGAGCTACTGACCCGCCAGGCGCTGGAGCATCTTCGAATATTAGCCCAGCTCCATCCGCACCCAAAGCTCACGGGCTACCGGAGTGACCTGGAGAGACGCCTTAGCCGCCTCCTCCGAAAGCAGGGGAAAATGTAGCTGGGGCGATCGTAGCCGCGAGGACTATATCTCATCGAGCATGTTGCGGCGCGGAATTCCTGACCCATCGGAGGAGGATGGGAAAGAGCGAGTCCAACGGGGCCAGCATAAGGGGTTTCCGCCGCAGACGTAGCAAGCTACAATCGAAGAGGATTGCGGATGGAACCAGATCGCAACGGTCCAGTTCTGGTGCTGACGATCGCCGGGTCCGATTCCGGAGGCGGAGCTGGCATTCAGGCGGACCTGAAGACCATGTCCGCCTTTGGCGTCTACGGGATGACCGTGATCACCTCCGTCACCGCCCAGAACACTCGGGGCGTGCAAGGAATCTGGGACCTGCCCCCGGAGTTTGTCGGTTTGCAACTTGATTCCGTGCTGAGTGACCTCGGGGCCCACGCGGTCAAGACGGGAATGCTCTCGAACCGGGAGATCATCCGGGTAGTAGCCGAGCGGCTCCGGCGCTACGCCGTACCGCACCTGGTGGTCGATCCGGTGATGGTGGCAAAGAGTGGCGACCCCTTGCTCCGCGATGATGCTCGCCACGCCCTCATTTCCGAGATCCTCCCTTTGGCTGAGCTGGTGACTCCGAACATTCCGGAAGCGCAGGTCCTGGCCGGCGTTCCGGTGCGAACACCGGCGGACATGAAAGAGGCAGCGCTCCGCATCCGCGAGCTCGGTCCGAGGAACGTGCTGGTGAAAGGGGGACACCTCGAAGGCGAAGCCATAGACATACTATGGGACGGCCAGAACTTCCACGAGTACAGGGCCCCCCGCTTGGATCAGAAACACACCCACGGAACGGGATGCACCTACTCCGCTGCCATCGCCTCCTGCCTGGCCAAGGGATTCCCACTGCTCAAGGCGGTAGAGATTGCGAAGAGGTACATCACCCTCGCCATCCGCGAGGGACTTGCGCTCGGCTCCGGGTACGGTCCGGTCAATCACCTTGTGCCGGTAAGCTGGGACTAACCCCCGGGCCCAGATACGAGGCCTTTCCGCAACGCCGCACGGTCCTTGCGCCACCGGGTAAGTAGGCAGCACTGACCCGCAGCCTGCGCGCCGTAGACCCCTCCTACTGCAGGCTTATCACCCTCCGAAGCCGCCAGCTCAGATCGCCTGTATCGAACACCAGCTCGAAGGTGTCCGAGTTGTCGGCAGTGAGGGCGAAGTGGTGTTCGCGCTCGCTCCCCTTGGGCTGCGACCAGGTGCTGTTCCATCGGACGACCCGATACTCCCGGCCGCGCCACCGGAAGCGCAAAGGCTTGGCCTGGCGATCAGCGAAGTACGTCACGACTTCGACTGGCTCATTGAGTTCCACGATCTCAAAACCCATAGGCATCCCTCTGGTGGCCATATGGACACCCAAATTTAGCTCCGATTCGGCCATCTGTCAAGCGCTTTTTCGGCTTAGGCTGGCGAACTCCGCCCGAGGCTCTCCCCGCGAGCCGGCGTGCCCCAACTCAAATGATCCGCAGAACGTCCAGAACAGAAAGGAACGGAGATCAAGCTTCCGCCGCGCACGGGCCCTTGCGCGAGCTGGTTCTCCATTGTATCTTTAGCCGAGGGAAACTTCAGCGGCTGCGCTGTGGGGAAATCCCGCCTAAGCCAAGGGAGAGCTTGCGGTGGCAGAAGCGCTCGCCGTACTAGTGCGGCTGCTTGTCATCTCCACCATCGTCGAGCGATTCCTGGAGATCGCCTCGCAGATTTGGGATTACCTGCTTCAGGCTGGTGGCAAGCCACGCGCGGAGCCGGGACAGAAGCGCATCGTCCTACAAACGGCTGGGTTCCTTCTGGGCTCCCTCCTCGCCCTCGTGATGGGCGTGCGGGTCTTTGGAATGCTGGGCATCGGGGGCGTCCCCCTTGTGATTGACGTACTGTTCACGGGCATTCTGGTCGGCGGGGGTACGGAGCCTGTGCACAGCCTCATCAAGTTTCTCGAGGAAAACAAGGATCGCGTCAAGCAGGAGCTCAGCGAAGCGAGGGCTCGCCCCGAGACGGTCCTGCCCGAAGCCGGGACGATCGGCATCTCGTACGGGGGAGGCCTCTATCCCGACCGACCCGGGCACGGGCTCCGCCGTCAAAACCCAGATACGATCATTTACCATCACTCGGCAACCCACCTGAACACGAGCTTCGAGCGCATTGTGGAGATCGAACGCCAGCGGGATCTCGACCCCACCTACCACTGCGTGGTCACGGCCGATGGGCGCTACCACAACTACTGTCGCTGGGACAGCATCGGCTGGCATGCGAAGGGAATGAACGCGCGATCCCTTGGGCTGTGCCTCGTAGGCAATTTCCACACAGATCCGTCAGATCCCTCGAGCAATGCGGATGGCCGGTTCGGCCCATCGAAACCCACAGAGGCTCAGCTGGACACTGCCGCCCGTATCCTCGCCCTCTGGATGCTTCTGTACGGGATCCCTGAGGAAAGGATTTTCCCCCATCGCGCCGTCGGCAAGACCAACTGCCCCGGCAGCAGTTTCCCCGAAGACCAGCTCCTAGAACGAGCTCGGCAGTACCGCAGGACCTGGGCCGAATCGGAGGTGGCCCAGGCCGAACTGGCTGAGTTGAAGTCCAGGGAAGGAGTATACGTATGAGGCCCGAGGGACTGCCCTGCCGCACGCTCCGCTCAACCAGATGGAGAGGACGTGCCATCCGAAGCGGCGAGAGGCTTCCGGCCCCGCCCCCACGCAGGCCGCTGCTCCCGTGTTCCGTCGCCACCCTGGCCCTGCTTCTACCTGCGGTGGCGCAGGCTCAGCAGGCCCCCACGGGCAATCCAAGCGCGTGGTCCATCCTAGAACAGGATCTCCTCATTCTCTTCCGGATCCTCGTGGTAGCCACCGTGATCGAACGGCTCCTGGAGTATCTTGGGCTGGCCTGGGAAGTCATCGCGAAGGGGCTGGAACGGCTTCTGCAGAACCGGCCATGGCTTCGGCGCATTTCTCCGGGACCGCTACCCACCGACCTTGCGAAGATCCGCAAACAACTGATTCTGCAATCGATTGGAATGTTGCTGGGGGTTACCCTTTGCTGGCGAGCTCACCTGGGCATCTTCGCTCAACTG
>JAPDPT010000025.1 GCA_034506315.1 candidate division KSB1 bacterium
TCAACTGGAAGACGCAGCCTCTGGGCAGCTTGGCTTCACTGTCACAAATTGGTTTGTGGGGCACGCAGGTACGTGGCTGGATTACGCGATCACCGGAATTCTGGTCGGTCTGGGGACCGAACCTATTCACTCCATCATCATGTACCTTCTCCGGCGGCGGGATCTCCGGAAGGCCAGGATCGCCTCGGCAGGGTAGTGACGCGTCCGCGATGATCTCTCGCCCCCTGTGCGGGCGAAGGTCCAGGCGAAAAGGGAGGTAGACCGTGAAGCCACGGTGGCTCAAGATACTCCTGGCAATCCTGGGGGGAATCGTCTTAGGGATCCTTGGGGTGGCCCTGTTCCTCGACGAGCGGCGCGAGCTGGCATTGGAGCGCTATCGCGAGAAGAAGCGCGAGCTTCTCCGCCGCCGGAAGCAGATGGAGGAACAGGAGCCCCGCGACGAACAACGACTGCGGGAAATTGACCAGGAGATCGAACAGGCTCAACGCGAGTTCCTGAGGCAATGCGCCAAGAGTCGGGAGGAGTTAAGCCGTCTGGAAACAATGTCCGCACGGGAGGTGGCCGATGAAACTACGAGGCTCGAGCAACTTCTGCGCGATCGTCTTGAGCGTCGCCAGCCTCCTCCTTGATCCTGCAAGCGGAGGGAACTGTCAGGTCCGGAAACAAGAGCTCGAACCGGGGAAGTTCCTGGCGGTTCGCGGCTACGTCGTGGAAGAGGACACGCTGATCTGCCGCACTCCAGAAAAAGAGCGCGAGCTCGCCCGCCTGCTAATTCAGGCTAAGCTCGCGTTCGACGAGTTGGAGCTTCTCCGCACGATGGCCGCCAAGCACAGCGAGCAAACGGAGATCCTGCGGACCATGATCTCGCGCCGGGACTATATCATCCAGCAACAGGATAGTCTGATCCAACGCCTCGAGAAACTGGCCTCTCCCGGGCGTTCGTCTCTGGCCGCCCAGATCGGCAGGATCTTCGACCGCCGAACGTTCTTCCTGCTGGGATTCGTTCTGGGTGTGTACGCGGGTGTCCAACTGGACTGATCTACACGTACGCCGAATCGACGCTCCTATGAGCGATGGGGGGCACCAGAGGGCGAAGGCAACTCGGGAATATTTCTCGGGACGGGGTGGTTCTGAGATCGCCAGGGAGCGCCCGAACGCTGTCTACCGATGCCGCGCTGACCAGTGTTCGGTGGAACCAACCCAAGGCGATAGCGTTTCTGACCGCGAGCACCGTTCCCCTGATGAATGGGTGAGGCCATATGTACTTGCTCAGAGTCTCCACTCACTTTGATTCGGCGCACCGCTTGGCCGGCTATTCAGGGGCCTGCGAACGCCCCCATGGCCACACCTGGCACGTACAGGTGACGGTGGCCACCCCCGAGCTCGACAGCGTCGGCATGGGCATCGACTTCCACGAGCTCGAGAAAGTGGTCGAAGCCGTTGTCTCCCATTACGATCACACGATGCTGAACGACCTTCCCGAGTTCGCCGGCCAGAATCCGACCGCCGAGAACCTGGCCCGCACCCTCTTCCGCCAAATTGAAGCCAAATTGCCGCCCAAATGTCGCCTGGTGGAGGTGGAGGTCCGTGAATCCGAGAGGTTCAGCGCGGTCTACCGGGAACCTTGACGGTCGCCTCAAGGTCTGCGAGATCTTCACCTCGATCCAGGGAGAGAGCACGTATGCCGGCTTGCCTTGCGTGTTCATCCGCCTTACGGGATGTCCCCTTCGGTGCCGTTACTGCGATACAACCTACGCGTTCACCGAAGGGGAGCTTATGGCGATCGACGAGATCCTTCCTCTGGTGAGGCAGGCTCGGGTCCAGATGGTGGAGATAACGGGGGGCGAACCGCTGGCCCAACGCTCCACCCCGGAGCTGTGCCGGGTACTCCTTGGGGAGGGCTACCGGGTTCTTGTGGAAACCAGCGGTGCTCTCGACATCTCCCCGCTTCCCAATGAGGTGGTGATCATCATGGACGTCAAGACGCCGGGAAGTGGCGAGTGCCATCGGAACCGTTGGGAAAACCTGGCGCTTTTGAAGCCGCTGGACGAGGTCAAATTCGTGATCACTTCCCGCGAGGATTTTGACTGGAGTGTGGAGCTGGTCCGACGCGAGCGCTTGCACGAGCGCCTATCGGTGCTCTTCTCCCCCGCCTGGGGATGGGTGGATCCCGCCGACTTGGCCGCGTGGGTACGCGACTCCGGCCTCCCCATCCGTTTTCAGCTCCCTCTGCACAAGGTTCTCTGGCCCCACAGGGAACGCGGCGTGTAACCTATCTGCGCTCCCCGTACCGGTAGACGGCCGCACATGTTCCCTCCGTCGAGACCATGCATGGTCCGACCGGAGTGTCTGGCGTGCAGGTCGTACCAAAAAGGGGGCAATCCTCGGGGTTTACGAGCCCCCTGAGGACGTCGCCACATCTGCAGCCCGGATTCTCCCTGGGCGGTTCCACCTCCACGGCAAGCTGGGCCTCTGCGTCGAAGGCTCGGAACTCCTCCCGCAGCCTCAGGCCCGAGCTAGGTATCCAGCCGAGCCCCCTCCACTCCGAGTCGCAGGGCTCGAACACCCTGTACATTATCTCCAGCGCCCTTGGATTACCCTCCGGCCGTACCACCCTGCGGTACTGGATTGCCACGTCCGGTTTCTTCTCCCGCACCTGACGGACGAGCAGGCGGATGGCCTCGACGATGTCCAGCGGCTCGAACCCAGCGATCACGCAGGCCTTGGAGAATTCCTCTGCCAGAAAGCGATAGGGCCCCGCGCCGATGATCGTGCTTACATGTCCCGGGCAGATAAAGCCGTCCAGCCCGATCTTGTCTCCCGTCACCAAGGCCCGCATGGCCTGAGGCATCGTCTTGTGAGCGACCAGAAGGAAGAAGTTTGTCAACCCGCGCCTACTGGCTTCCAGAACGGCCGCAGCGACAGCGGGGGCGGTCGTCTCGAACCCCACGGCGACAAAGATCACGGTGCGGCCCGGCGTTGCCGAGGCGATCTCAACGGCCTCCAGGGGTGAGTACACGACGCGTACGTCTGCGCCCAGGGATCGCTTCTCTTCCAGCGAGCTTCGGGACCCAGGTACGCGCATCATATCGCCAAACGTGGCCACCGTCGTTCGGGGCAGGTCCGCCATCGCGACGGCCCGATCGATGGTCGAGTTGGGGGTGACACAAACTGGGCATCCCGGCCCGGAAATCAGGCGAATCCCCGCCGGGAGGAGCGGTCGCAGACCGTGCCGGAAGATCGCCACGGTGTGGGTGCCGCAAACCTCCATGAACGTAGCGCGCAGCCCCTCGCTTTCGGCAGCAAGGAGCTCAAGGCTCCGGGCCACGCGGTCAGGATCGCGAAAGGCTGCGATGTACGGCGATAGGCCCATGCTGCCCCGACCCACGCGCTCAGGCATCCGTTGGGATACGGTGCGCCTGAAAGAGTTCCAGCGTAGCCTGTGCTTCGGCCGGATCTATTCTCTGAAGAGCAAAGCCCGCGTGGACGATCACGTAGTCCCCCTCGCGCACCTCTTCGAGAAACTGGATGCTCACTTCCTTCCGGACACCCCCAACTTCGACCACCGCGAACCCATCTCCCACAGAGACCACCCGCATCGGGACGCCGAGACACACGATGGACACCTCCCGTTCTACTTTTCCCTCTCCGCCGCCCTCGTACCTGGACGCGACGCCCCTCTGTGCCGCCCCTTTCGCTCCGCGTCGACCGCGCAATCCCGCCTCGCCCCCACGGCCCCTCTCAGTTAGAGAGAAGACCGGCCACCACGGCTTGTCCCAGGGCAATTCCGCCGTCGTTCGGAGGCACCAGTCGATGGACCAGAACCTCGAAACCCGCCTCACGGAGCGCGGCCGAAAGGGACGCGCTCAGATACACGTTCTGGAAGCATCCGCCGGTCAGGGCGACGGTGTCCACTCGCTCCTCCTCCCGTACGCGCAGAGTTAGGTCAGCCAGCGCCAGGACCAGCGTGCGATGAAACCTCAGGCTAATTTCGCTCGGATCCTCCCCCGCCACTCGATCCGTCACCACTGCCTGAAATAAAGGCCTCCAGTCAAGTTCCCAAAGATCTCCATTCCGCGCGACCGTGTACGGGTAGGGCTCGACCGAAACCGCGAGGGCCTCTGCCGGCGACCGGTTCCTGTACATGGCCATCTCCAGCTCTGTTGCGGCTTGGCCCTCGTAGGAGATCCGTCCGCGCAGGCCCAGAAGGGCGGAGACTGCGTCGAACAGACGGCCGCAGCTTGAGGTGAGGGGCGCGTTCAGGGAATGCCGGAGAGACGCCAGCACAGCGCCGGCATGGGGCGGGTCCACGCCCAACCACTCCGCTCCCCTCTCCTCCGCGAGATCCGGGTCAACCGCCCACAGACAGGCCAGGGCCATTCGCCACGGCTCGCGGACACAACGGGCCCCACCGGGCATCGGCACAGGGAAGAAGCGCGCCACCCGCCGATAGCCCCGCAAGCTGGCCAGGAGAACTTCCCCGCCCCACACGGTGCCGTCCGGGCCGTAACCAGCGCCGTCCAGGGCAAGCCCAAGGACCGGACCCTCCCTACCGTTTTCCGCAAGACAGGATGCGACGTGGGCGTGATGGTGCTGCACCCCTACCCGCCTTTCCGGACGAAAGTTCTCCTCCGCCCACTGGGTGGACAGATAGTCCGGGTGCAAGTCGTGAGCGACGACCTCCGGCTCGATCTGGAGAATAGACCGCAAGTGGCTTATGGCCTCCTGAAAGAAATCCAGCGCCTCGAGGTTTTCCAGATCACCGATGTGCTGGCTCAGGGTAGCCCGAGTTCCGGCGGCCAGGCACACGGTATTTTTCAGTTCCGCCCCCACGGCCAGTACGGGACGCAAGGGCCAGGGCAAAACGACCGGCTGCGGGACAAAGCCACGCGCCCGCCGCACGGGCAGAAACTCACCGCCCGGCAACCAGCGAATCACGGAATCGTCGCAGCGGACAAGGATGGCACGATTGTGCACCAAGAACAGGTCGGCAAGCGAGGCCAAGCGCTCGACAGCCTCCTCGTTCGCAATGCAAATGGGTTCCTCACTCAGATTCCCGCTGGTCATCACCAAGGCGCGAAACCCTTCCTGAAGCAGAAGATGGTGTAGCGGCGTGTACGGAAGCATGATCCCCAGAAAGGCGTTGTGGGGGGCAACGGACGGCGCCACCGGGCAGTCCGGACGGCGCGGCAGCAGCACAATGGGTCGCCGGGGGGATCGGAGGAGCTCGCAAGCCGCTGCGTCAAGCTCCACAAGCTGGGAGGCGGCCTCCAGGTCCCGCACCATGATCGCGAAGGGCTTTTCCTCCCTACCCTTTCTCTCCCGGAGGCGGCGGACAGCCATCTCGTTCTCCGCGTCCACCGCCAGATGATACCCACCCAGCCCCTTCACGGCCACGATTTTCCCCTCGCGCAGCTGCTCGGCGACGAAGAGAATGGGATCCTCCACCCCCTCGAGTCGGTAGCCGAGATTGTCCCACACCTCGAGGTGCGGACCACAAGCGGGACACGCGTTCGGCTGCGCGTGGAAGCGGCGGTCCAAGGGATCTTCGTACTCCCGGCGGCACTCGTCGCACATCGTGAAAGCAGACATCGATGTGTTGGCTCGGTCGTACGGGATGTCCCGGGTGATGGTGAAGCGAGGCCCGCAGTTCGTACAGTTCGCGAAGGGATAGCGGTAGCGCCGGTCCGCCGGATCCAGAACCTCCTGCAGGCAGTCTTCGCAGGTGGCGATGTCGGGAGGGACCATTGCCGTGCGGGTTTCCTCCGGCCCGCTCTTCTCGATCTGGAAATCGGCATAGCCCCGGACTTCGGCGGGTCGGACCCGGAAATCCAGGACGAAAGCCAGCGGCGGGTGACGCCTTCGCAGCTCGGCCACGAACGTTTCCAGGGTACCGTCCCCGGCTTCCGCGTAGATCTCCACCCCCAGCGTGGTGTTGCGCACCCGCCCGCGCACCCCGTGTTCCCGCGCCAGTCGGTAGACAAAGGGCCGGAAACC
The DNA here is from genome assembly GCA_034506315.1 of candidate division KSB1 bacterium. GTDB lineage: Bacteria > Zhuqueibacterota > Zhuqueibacteria > Oleimicrobiales > Geothermoviventaceae > Zestofontihabitans. The sequence goes on from JAPDPT010000025.1 coordinate 5,998, forward strand.
GACACCCTGGACGATCCCGGAGATCGTGATCTCCACGGCCCTCACGCGCGGTCCATCCGGCCTCGCACCTGCTCCAGATACTCGATCCACTGATCGATTCCCTCCCCCGTGCGGCAGGATAGGCGCACTACCGTCAGAGAAGGATTCACCGCCTGCAGATCCCTCCGGACGCGTTCCTCATCGAACTCCACGGACCCAAGGAGGTCGATCTTGTTCAAGACCAAGGCCTGAGCCGAGCGAACGATGCTCGGATATTTGGCGATCTTGTCGTCCCCTTCCGGAACGCTTAGCACGACCACCCGCACGTGCTCGCCGAGGTCGTAGGCTGCGGGGCAAACGAGATTGCCGACGTTTTCGATGAACAGGTAATCGATGTCCGCAAGATTGAGGGCGCCCAGCGCCTCGTGAACTTGCTGTGCCTCGAGGTGGCAGGCCCCTCCGGTAGTTAGCTGGATGGCTTCCACTTCGTAACGACCCAGGCGCTCGGCGTCGCGCGTGGTGGCCAGATCGCCCACCAGAACCGCTGCCTTAAGGCCGTTTTCCGCGAAGCGCTCCAGCGTACGCTCCAGCAGACTCGTCTTGCCTGAGCCAGGCCCGCCCAGGATCCCAACCACGGTGACTCCGCTGGCATCGAAGAGGCGCCGGTTCTGCTGGGCTACGTAATCGTTCGCCTTGAGGATCTTCTCGTAGACCGGGACCTTACGTGTCGCCAAAGTCCACCTCCATTTCCTCGACGAGCAATTCGTCTCCTCCCTCCAGCTCCACATCCGGGCTTCGGCACAAGCGGCAACTCAACGCGAATTCAGTCTGCTCCTCCTGGTTCCCGCACGAGCGACAGCGCAGCCTGAGGGGCGGCCTTCGGATTTCGAGTCGTGCACCTTCGCAGGGCGTACCCGGCGAGAGAGCCGCGAACGCTGATTCCAAGAGAGCCGGCTCTGCCCCTGACAGAATCCCCACGGCCAAACGGATCGAGCGCACCCTTCTGGCCCCGAGCTCAGCCAGTTTGGCCTCCACGCCACGCAGCACGGCCGCGATCAGCGACATCTCGTGCACGGATCACAGCCCTCGTTGCCTGGCCAGGACCAAACTACCCAGAGCGACGGACATCAGTTTGGCGTCGGCCGTGTCGGAACGGGACGGGATGAGCACAGGGGCGCGTGCGCCCACAATCACGTGCGCCAAACGGAAGCCTGCAAAGTACGTCGTGCTCTTGGCCAGCATATTCGCCGACTCGATATCGGGGCACACCAGGATGTCCGCGTCTCCTGCCACAGGGGAATCAATGCCTTTGATCTTCGCCGCTTCTGCGCTAACCGCGTTGTCGAGGGCAAGAGGCCCATCCAGGATGCAGCCACGGATCTGGCCGCGCCTCCACATCTGGGCCAGGATCGCGGCTTCCTGGGTAGAGGGGATCGCCGGGGTCACCGTCTCCACAGCGGAGAGCAGGGCTACCTTCGGCTGCGGATTGCCGAGGGCCTGCGCCACCTCCACCGCGTTCTGGATGATCTGCACTTTCTGCTCGAGGTCGGGGCGGATCGTCACGCCTCCGTCCGTGATCATCTGGAGGTGGTTGGGCTCCCGGCGCGGATTCTCGAACACGAACACGTCGCTCAGAAGTCGTCCCGTCCGCAGACCTGTGTCTGCGTCGAGCACGGCGCGGAGCAGGGTCGCCGTCTTGACTTTTCCCTTGAGGAGAAGATCCGCTGCGCCGGAGCGCACAGCCTCCACAGCCAGGCGACAGCAGACTTGGTCGTCACTTTCGTCCTCAATGGACTCCAGGCAGGAAGCGTCGGCGCCGATGGAGCTGAGGATCGCCTCCACTTGAGCTCTCGAACCGAATGCCAGCCCGCGTGCCAGCCCTTTCGCGTGGGCCAGGGCGATCGCCGAGAGAGCGGCTTCGTCTGCCGCGCCAGCAATCGCCACCCGAAACGGCCCAAATCGAATCGCCTGTTCCAGAACCTCATCCAGACAGCAGATCATGTGTCCACTCCTACGATGTCCGCCATTCAGAAGCCTGGAGCGTCTCCTCCTGGGGTACTTCGTTCCGAAGCCAGACCCAGCTCAGGACCAGAAGGGCAAGGTAACCCGCCATCGTGGCCCACTCCATCCTGGGAAAGCGCAACCCGGACACGAAAAACGCAGCGTACACGCAGATCGGCAGCACGGCGAAAGCAACTGCGTACCCGAAGGGATCGCGAGGCCCTCGCAATAGGCCCGAGAACTCGGCTAGCAAGAGCAAACCTGTACCCACAACGGCCAAGGCCAGGATGGCCAGAAGGCAGGGGCCCACGAGGAGGAGTGCTGCGCCCCCGAGGGCCACCCAGAGCAGCCGTCCCAAGCGGCGGAACAGCTTCCGATCGACCGTGATCGGGTTACCGGTACCGAAGTTCCAGCGCGTGGTATGCAGGGAGCCGTCGAAGCTCCGGACGATAACCCGGCCAGGACGGATCACCACCGTACCGGGTCTGATGATGTCGGCCCTCATCGCCTCGTCCGGGTCGAACACCAGCCGCCAGCCACGGCTCAGCTCGAGAGCTTGCAGCGGGGGGTAGTCGTCGACGATCTCAAAGTTTTGCCCCCGAACGCGGAGGGTAGGCCAGGAGTTTTCGAGCTCGCGAAGCAGCGCCGCGACATCCGGGAAAACGGTGCGCCCCAGGCGATAGGTGATGCCCCCCGCCAGGACTAAAGCCAAAGCGATGAGGGTCAGGAACTTCCTGTGGGACAGGCGCTCAGAGAAGCGGTAAAGCGAGGATCGCACCGTACTCTGCACAGTGGGAGCTCCCTGTCCGAAGCTCTTGCGGTCTACCAAAGGTAAGCAAAACAATCCCGGAAAACAACGCCGCGTGTTCTTCTTCAAGAGCCGCTCCTGTGCTACGACCGATGGGACGAATGGTTGCGCACCCGACCTCGAGCCGGCCCATTTTTGCCCTACCGTCGCCTTCCGGTCCAGGTGCCCGCTACCGCGCACGCGGCGCCCCGGCGCGCCTTAGTATGACAGGGCCTGCTCTTCGCCCCTCAGTACACGGAGGGCCCCTTCGGCCATCGCTTCCATCTCAAATTCACCTGGGTAGCGAAGGACGCGCGCGATGAAGCTGACGCGCTCGGCGATCCAGGTGCACAGCATGTCCGAGGAAGCCAGTCCCCCGGTCAGGACGATGGCGTCCACTTGGCCCTTGAGCACGGTGGCCATGGCTCCGATCTCCTTGGCGATCTGGTAGGCCATGGCTTCGTACACCTCCCGGGCCCTGAGGTCGCCATCCTGCAGGATGCGGCGTTCCACCTCCACCGCATTGTTGGTGCCGAGGTAGGCAACCAGTCCGCCCTTGCCCATTACGAAGCGGCGCATTTCGTCCTCGCGAAACTCGCCGGAATAGCACAATGTGATGAACGGCTGAAGAGGAAGCCCGCCCGTCCTTTCGGGAGAGAAGGGGCCATCGCTGCTGGCATCGTTCACGTCGATGATGCGGCCGCCCCTGACCGGGGCCACGGAAATGCCCCCGCCCAGGTGCGCCACAACGAAATGGGCCAGCTCGTAGCGAAGCCCAAGCTGTTGCGCAGCTCGGCGCGCGACCGCGTGGATGCTGAGGGAATGGGACAGCGCCCGGCGCTCGATGCGAGGATGCCCGGAGTAGCGCGCCAGCGGCTCAAATTCGTCGACGGACACCGGGTCGACCACGTAGGCCGGACAGCCCGCCTCATCCGCAATGGCCTTGGCCAGAGCACAACCGAGGTTGGAGACATGCTCGCCCTGGAGGCCTTTGCGTGCGTCCTCGATCATCGCCTCGTTGACCAAGTATGTGCCGCCGGGCAGCGGCTTCAGCAGCCCGCCGCGCCCCACCACCGCGTCCAGACTGGCCAGATCGATGCCGTTCTGAGCCAAGAATCCAAGCACCACGGCTTTCCGCAACTCGAACTGTCCCCACAACGAGCCTGCCTTCTCCAGCTCCTCCGCGTCGTGCGCCAAGCGCTCGGTATGGACACAGACCTCATCCTCAAAGAGCGCCACGCGCGTGGAAGTCGATCCCGGGTTAATGACCAGAATTCTCAAGGCTGCCACCTCGGTTCGTTCTTCGTTGGCCGCGATTCTCAGGACACGCTTCTTACCCCTGGAGATCTCGTTTCAAGATACCCTTCCCACCGAAGCCAGTCAAGCCTCGTTGCGCTTTCTGTCGGGGACGAGTCTGAAGACCGGCCCGAGCGCCACCGAGTCTCTGAGCGGAACGGCCTGCGTGCAAGTCCCCGCGCGGGGTCCCCTGGATGGAGCGGAGGTCTGCAAAAGCGAACTTGGCGACGAAGGTGCGCTGGGGAACTCAAAGCGCTTCCCGCAGCGGCAAGGAAAGACGGGGAGGCTTGCTGGGCACGCTACTGCTCACCCGCAGGACACCCAGGCCACTCGACGCTCCCGCTTGGCCACCGCAGGGGTTAAATCCGGTAAGGAGCAACGCTGGCATCCGGGCCGGGCACGGAGGACCGCATCAGAACGCGCCATTCCCGCAGGGCGCACCAACTGCCAGCGGTGGAACAGACCACCTTTCCCCCCAAGCCCTTGACAATCCGCCGCGCTTTGGTTATTCTCCAGCCGTACGTTCCGGGACGTGTCGCCCTCGAGGAGGAAAACGCATGCGTATGGTTCTCGCCTCCGCCGTTCTGGTCCTCGGTGCGTCGGCTTCGATCCGCGCGGGAGAAGGCAGACCCTTCGTGCTCCTCCGGCCCGAAGAGCTCGCGCAGGTACGACTTGTTGTCGGCGAACATCCGGACCTGGTGGGGCTCCGCAATGCCCTACGGGCGTACGCCGACAGCGCCTTGCGACTTGGCCCGTGGAGCGTCACCTTCCTTCCCTCCAGAGCGGCCAGCGGCGACCCCCACGACTACTACAGCGAGGCCCCCTATTGGTGGCCGGATCCTCGCAATCCGGCCGGCCCGTACGTTCGTCGAGACGGGCGCGTCAATCCCCATCACTTCTCGGCGCACCGAACAGCCCTGGGCGAGCTCGCCAACACGGCCCTGACCCTGGCCACCGCCTGGTACGTGCTCGGCGACACGGCTTGCGCGCGACGAGCAGCGGAGCTCGTGCGCATCTGGTTCGTGGATCCAGCGACGCGGATGAACCCTCACTTACGCTACGCTCAGGCCATCCCGGGGCTCACCGACGGACGCCCCAGCGGCATCATCGACGGTAGGAGGTTCATCTGGCTCGTCCAGGCCCTCGCCATGCTCGAGAGCTGGTCGGGGTGGCCCGCCGACCAAAAGGAGTCCCTCCGAATCTGGTTCCACCGCTACTTTGAATGGTTAACCTCCAGCGAGGCGGGGAAACGAGAGAGCCGGTCGCTCAACAACCACGCCACCTGGTACACGGCTCAATGGATGGCGATCGCCAGCTATTTGGGCGATTCGGCGGCCGTAGCCCACGCCTGCGAACACTTCCGCAGCCACCTGGTGCCCACGCAGATCCAGTCCAATGGGAGCTGCCCCCAGGAGGAAGCGCGCACGCGTTCCCTCAGCTACTCGGCCATGAACCTCGATGGGTTCACTGTCATCTGCCGCTTGGCCCGAAACTGGGGTAGCGACCTCTACAGCTTCGAGCTGCCCAATGGAGCCAGCGTACGGCGCGCGATCGACTACCTCCTGCCGTACCTTGTGCGCCCGGCAACCTGGACCAAAGAGCAGATTACACCCTTTGTCCCCACCCGCAGGATCTTTCTGGCCCTTGCCGGCCTCGATCTTCGGAGGCCTGATCTACTGGACCTATACCTGGCTCTGCCCTCCGAGGGCGACGCAATTCACGCGCTCCTCGAGCTCGCAGTGCAGGCGAGGCGGCTAGCTGGGGAGCCGTAAGTCCGTCCCTGTCCCTCGCGACAAAGACCTCTACCCGAGTCGGCGATAGACGCGAGGCCGACGGCCTTCCACGCAAAGGCGAACGACTCCCCTCTTGGATTGGTGATGAGGTGGGGGTGAAAGAAATGGATGGGCCGCCCTACGCTTCCCGTGGCCGTTTCGCAGTGTCCAGAAGCGTCCTCACCTTCTGGAGCAGGACTACGGGGCTGAAGGGCTTCTGGAGAAAATCGCTGCGGGGATCGCCAGCGACCCTCTCCACAATGGCGCTGTCCGTGTAGCCCGAGGTGTAAAGGACACAGACCTCGGGGAGCACTGCGCGAATCTGTTCCGCCAGGACCGCGCCGTTCATTCCCGGCATGACCACGTCGGTCAGAACGAGATCGACCGTCGATCCGGCCTGGGCAAGCAGCTGGAGGGCCTCCTGGGGCGTGGCGGCGACCAGCACCCTGTAGCCCTTGCGTTGCAGCGTCCGCTGGGCCATTTGCCGCACGTCCGGCTGGTCCTCCACAAGAAGGATCGTTTCGCTGCCGGTGAGCCTCTGGACGTCTGGTTCGGGCGGGCGCTCCACGGGCCGTCCGGGGCGGGAAAGCCTCGGGAAGTAGATCTTGAAGGTGGTACCCTGCCCCAACTCGCTGTAGACCCAGATGTAACCCCCGCTCTGCTTCACGATCCCGTACACCGTGGAAAGCCCGAGTCCTGTACCCTTGCCCGCCTCCTTAGTCGTGAAGAAGGGCTCGAAGATTCGCGCTTTGGTCGGCTCGTCCATCCCGACACCGGTGTCGGAGATGGTCAGCAGGACGTAGCTGCCCGCCTTCACTTCCGGGTGTAAGCGGACGTATTCGTCATCGAGCTCCACGTTCTGGGTTTCGAGGGTGAGGACGCCTCCGGTGGGCATAGCGTCCCGTGCGTTCACCACAAGGTTCATCACGACCTGCTGGATCTGGGAGGGGTCCAGTTCCACGGGCCCGAGGTCCGGGGCCAGGCGCATTTCCAAACGGATATCCTCGCCGATCAGGCGCGCCACCATGCCGCGCATTTCCTGCAGCACGTCGTTCAGGTTGAGGGGCTGGGGTCGGAGAATCTGTTTGCGGCTGAACGCCAGAAGCTGACGGGTGAGGTCAGCCGCGCGGTCCGCAGCATTGCGAATCTCCAGAAGGTCTTTCCGCAGGGTGGAATCCGGCGGTACGTCCTGAAGGGCCAGATCGGCATATCCCCGAATGGCCGTCAGGATATTGTTGAAGTCGTGCGCCACCCCCCCAGCCAGTCGGCCAATGGCCTCCATTTTCTGAGACTGGAACAGCTGCTCCTGCAGGAGCTTCTTCTCGGTAATATCGATCGCTGTGCCGAGTCCCGCGGGCTCATCGTGGTAGAGGATGCGCCGCGCCGAGAAATCCACCCAGCGTACCTGGCCGTCCTTGCGCAAGAGCTTGATCTCGTACCGATCGGGCACAGGCTCTCCCCGCAGTCGGGCTTTACCGCGTTCGCGTACCTCGTCGCGCTGGTCCGGGTGCACAACCTCCCAGAATTTCATCGCCAGCAACTCATCGCGGGTGTAGCCTGTGAGTTCCTCCATCGCCCGGTTCACGTAGAGGAACCGCTCGCCCCGGTACAGAACAATCGCCGAAGATGTGGTCTCCGTCAGGTTGCGGAAGAGCTCCTCGCTCTCCCGAAGTGCCTGTTCCGCCAGCACCCGATCGGTGACATCCGCCAGGAAGTTGAGCACCGCGGGTCGGCCCTCCCACTCAATTGGCACGGCGTTAATGCGGAACCACCGTACCTCTCCACGACGAGCGACGAGCCGGAACTCAAGGTTGCCAGAGACCTCTTCGCCGCGCAGGCGACGCTCGTAGAGCCCCTTAAGGAGGGCCCGGTCTTGGGGGTGCACAAAATCCCAGATCGGCTTTCCCAGCACCTCCCGCGGAAGATAGCCGTAGCGAGCCAGCGGCTTAGAATTCACGAACCGGACGACCTCATCCTGGACGACCGCAATGAGCTCACCCGCATTCTCGATGAGGGCTCGGTATCTCTCCTCCGATTCCCGCAGTGCCTGCGTGGCTTTAACGCGCTCGGTGATATCGATCTGGATCCCCCAGATGGAGGTGAGGAAACCCCCGTCGGGGAGACCAACGTACGAGTTCGCAAAATAGCGGATTTGCCCGCGGCTGTCGACTTCGGAATTCTCCACGTAGGCCCAGCGGAAGCCGTTCTCGACAAACGTCGAGAGGCGCTGAATGGAATCCTCCCGCCTGTGGACGAGGCTTGCGACCGGTTTCCCGACCATCTCCGCGGGGCTCTGGTAGCCGTACATCTCCGCCAGGGTCTGGTTTACCTCGGCGAAGAAACCGGTGTCCAGGATGCGCGCAGCGATTTCCTCCGGCGGCAGACCCGTGGGGATGGGCTCCGGAAACTCCACCCGCCAGATTCCGACCAGGCTGGCCCGTACGAAGGTTTCGTACGCAACGCTCAGATCGTGGATCCTTTTCTGAATAAGCTTTTGCTCCGTGAGATCCCACACCGAGGCCAGTACGAGGGGTTCGCCCGACAGCAAGAAGCGGTTGAGGCGCACCTCGGCGGGGAACAGGGATCCGTCGCCGCGCGCCAGAGTCCACTCAAATACCTGCGGCCGGCCCGCAAGAGCCGCTTCCACCCTCTCTCTGGCCACTGTCTCTGACCCTGAGCCATCAGGCTGACGCGGCGGTAAGAGCTCGGATAGGTTTTTCCCGATCAGATCCTTGCGCCGGGTCCGCATCAATTCCGCTGCCGACTGGTTGCAGTCCAGTACCCGATCTCCCCGCAGGATGAGCAAAGCGGCGCCCGAGCTCTCAAACAATGTGCGATACTTTTCCTCGTTGTCCCGCAGGATGTCCGTAGCCCGGCGGAGGGAGGCGAACATCGGATAGGCCCAGGCTAATCCTACGACCATCAGGAGGGAGATAACGAGGCCGATCCACTCCCCGGCGGAGATCGTGCGGGAAGGCACGTATGCCAACCCCCTCACCGCCTCGTGCAAGACCAAGCCGCGCCGAACCGCCATGAGGAAAATGGCCACCGCAAGGAGGGTCCAGCCAAACCTTTTCCCGGTAACGCGGATGAGGCGCAGGGCAAAGTAGGCGGCGGCAAGTTGCAGCAGGAGGCTAATTGTGACTACAGCGACGTCCAGCTTCGTCCTCTCGGCGCTTGATCCTACTGGCATTATCGCCGTCCTGGCGGAAAAATCAAACCGGAAACGAAAGCGGGGAAAGAGGGATCCGTGAAATTTTTTTCACGGTTGCGAGCGGAGAAGCTGTCCTCGAGCGCGTCTGACCCGGCTTCGGGGATCCGTTTGGTCTTTTCAGAAGGAGGCCTTCACCTCCAGAAACAGCCGGTCCTGGTCCCGCATGCGGCCGAAGGGGGTGTCGCTTGGCCCGCCGAAAAACACGCCGCCAATGGTCAGACTGAGGGCATCCACTGGCTGGTGGCTGACAAAGGCGAGAACGAACCGATCTCCCGTGGGGCGATTCCAGACGAAAATCGTCTGGCTGTCCCAGTAGTCCGCCGGCTTCCAGCGGAATCGGCCGGACAGCGCGTAGGTATTGCGGGGCGGCGCTCCCTCCAGCCCCAGAGTTTCTCGCTGCGCCCTCTCCCAGCTCTCAACGTACCGAAACCTGCGGTCCAGCGAGAGCTGCAGGGTCAGCCCAAGTTGTTCCGACGGTGTGTAGTCCAATCCCGTGACAACGGTGGCATGGGGATTGGGGAGCAGCACGTCCCGGCCATCCCGGTCCTCGGTGCGAAAGTAGGCTCCCTCCGCTCGGATTCCCCACTGGCCAAAGACCTTCTGCAGGTCGCCGCCGATGACGTTGAGGGAAGGGAAGAAAGGCGCCAACTCGATCCGTGACTGAGATGCGGAGAACCAGAAAGCCTTCCTGTAGGAAGGGCTGTGGTCATGGCCGCGGTAGTAGCTCAGAGATAGGTCGGCCCCAGCCACTCTGCCCATTAGCCTCACCGCCAACTCGGCCTGCGATAGCCTTGCGGGCGGTAGCTGAGGCGATTTCCACACCACAGTCGGTCCGTTTGGGATCTGTAGCTCTCGCTCTTCGAGGCCGGGGATCCGGTGCGGAAGGAAGACCGGCACGGTAACGAGTTCCAGCGTCGTCGGTCCGAGGTAGAGGTCCAACCGCGCTGCCGTGACCGGAAGGCGGTAGTCCTCGATCTCCGCGGACATGTTGGCATAGTCCCACGGATTGATGTTGTCCGTCGGGTTGATCCACTCTGCCTTACCCCAGAAGATGAATTGCTTGCCCAGCCGCACGTCGGCGTACGGCGAATAGAGGTCCACGTAAAGCTCAACCGGGTAGACCTCTACAGAGGCTCCTCGATGGCGGAAGAATTGCCCGCGCCCTTCCGTTTCATTGACATCGAAGTCCAGGGAGCCGAAAAGAGCCGCCTTCTGCGCAAAGGACTGCTGGGCTGTGAGCTGAAGGCGCGTCCCAGTGCGCGCCATCTCGCTTGTGCCTTCGAATCGATTGTGGTGGTAGAACTTCACGTAACCGCCAAGTCTGGACTGGGCCTGTGCCGCCACGCAAAGGCCCCCCACAAGGATCCCACAGACGATCGTGCTCCGAGGCATTCCCAATCTCCTGTAGGGGACAAGAAGCCGGGATCGTAAGCAGCTCAACTTCCTCGCCGCAGGTAGCGCTCCGAGAAGAGATCCGCGGCCAAACCTGTGTTCACCTCGAGGTTCTCGAAACGCATTTCACTGATGTTCTGGATCTGTACGTCTTTCATGATCATCCGTGTCGCGAACCAGATCCCCCCGATGAACTTGTGCTCGGGCACCTCGAGGACCTTCCAGAGCTGCCCGTCCCTGTCGTAATACTCGGCTCGAACCGTGGTGTAGACATCCTTCCGGATCCAGCGGATGATTTTGCTGTACCGGGTGTCGCGGGTCACATCCGGCGAGGCGGGCGTGCATTCAATTTTGTAGCAGGCATTTCCGCCCACGAGCTCTTCACCGAGGAGCTGATAGTTCCAGTCGTTGAGCTTGGGCCGGCCGATGTCGTAGTAACTGAAATCGGATCCCATGAAATTGCCGCCCCGTCCGCTGGCCGTGATGCGACTGACCCGTCGCAAGGCGGGAAGATAGAGGTAGCGATCGTCGTCCGCATCCTTGTGCTCGAGGATCAGGAATCCGGTGTCGCGCACATCGGCGGGCTCCAGGAAGCGCATCAACATGTCGCTTTCATCCGGGGTGCGCTTCCGGGAGAAGAACTTGAGCTTCCGCACTCGTTGTTGCCCGCGGGCGTTGGTCAGGATCATCGTGAGATCGCCCTGCATGTCTTTCCAGTCACCCCCGCGCAGGCTGAGCTCCATGATCTCCCGCCCGCTGATTTTTTCTTGGGCTGGCCCGGGCACCGGCCAAAAAGCTAACGCCACGAGGCCGATCATCGTTACTCTGCGCACCATTGCTCGCTCCTCCACGATACGGCTTGTTTGCACCGCACCTCCAGCTCGAATCCGCTGGCCAAGGCCTGATGGGCTGCCGTCCGGCGCCGACGCACCAACGTAGCAGCCATCCGGCCTGAGTGCGTCCCTTTGCCTGCGCAGTCCAAGCCTCCCTCACTCCGGCAAGAGAGGCGGACAGGAACGTTCTTATTGGCTACCCCCGTCCGCTCTTCCAGGAGGCGGCATTCGTGCGACCCGGGCAAGCGGGGTTCGACGCGCACAGGACTGGCGTTCAACAGCGTGACCTCCCCAGCCAGGACACGGGTCGCAATCTCATGAGGAGCACCGGCAGAATGCTGAGGGCCGCAACGCCGGTCCAGCACATGGTCAGGGTGATAAGAAGACCCATGTGCACGATGCCCCGGAACTGGGATAGGAGAAGCACCGCAAATCCCGCGGCCACGGTAGCGGCGTTGAGGAAGATAGCCGTGCCCGCTTCGTCCAAAGAGCGCACCGTGGCACCCTCGAAGCTTTCTCCCTCCCGTATCTTTCTCTGATACCGGTGGCAGAAGTGGATTGCGTAGTCCACACCTACCCCGATGGCGATGCTGGACGTTACCATCGTCATCAGATTCAGGTACAGCCCAGCCCATCCCATGAAAGCAAAATTCAACAGGATTCCGAAGAATAGGGGGATCACGTTGAAGAAACCTGCTACAACGGAGCGGAACATGAGCGCGGTCAGCAGGAACACAAGGCCCAGCGAGACCAGGATGCTCTTGAACTGACCGGCCACTACGAGCTCGTTGACGGCCAAGTACAGCTCCGAGCTTCCGGTCACCTCCGTGGGCAACGGTGGCGGGTTTTCCCGCAAATAGGCACGAATGGTCCCATCCACCCGGAGGAGCTCTGTGCGCCGGTTCGTTCGGAGGAAGGCGGTCACCTTCGCTGTGCGGTATTCGTAGTCCACGAGGTTGGAGAAGTCCTCAGGCCCCGCGGACATTTCGTAGAGCTGCAGGTATTGTGCGATGAGCTCGCGGGCGGAGGCCGGCTCGTCGTCACCTGTGTCCCCCGCGGAGGCAATGGCTCCTGTGGGCTCCGTGTCCGTTGGGATCCGGTAGTAGCTGGAATCCCCACCGTGCAGGGCGCGATGCATGGTCTTCACGTAATCGGCGATCGAGATGGTGCTCCCGACCAGCGGATCTTTGCGCAAGGCCTCTTCAAGGGCTGCCATCGCCGCCAGCGCTCTGGGATCTTTGATGTCGTCGGGGTCCTTGCCCTCGATGACGATCTCGAGAGTAGTAGCACCCCCGAAGTGCTGGTTCACCTTTTCCAGCGCTACCCGGACAGGATGCTTCTCCGGGAAGTTCTCTACGTCATTGCTCTCGAGCACAATCCGGGGTAGGCCGGCCAGAGAGACCAGGATCAAGATCACTACCCCGAGCATTACCCATCGCTGGCCCCGTACGAGGAATGCGCCGTAGGCGCGAAACGCGCGGTCCAACCAGCCCTCGCCTTTTGCGACTCTTGCCTCCGGCACGGGCATCAGAACCAGGCAAGCGGGGAGAAAAGTCAGCGAAAGAATCAAGGCCACAAATACCCCAAACGCCGTGAATATGCCCAGTTGCAGGAGCGAATTGACGCGCGAGGTATTGAGGGCCAGGAACCCTGCCATGGTTGTGAGAGAGGTGATGATGACCGGAGCTCTGAGCTCCTCCATGGTCGCTAAGACCAGTTCGTGCCGGCCCCGAATCCCGCGGGCATTGGCATGGTAGCGGCTAAGGATATGAATGCCGTCGGCCACGCCAATCGACATGAGAAGGATCGGAAGCACGGTGGTGGAGTGGGACAAGGGGGAGCCCACGAGGGCCATCGTCCCGAGGGTCCAGAGTACGCTCATCACCACCACGCCAAACGGCAAAAGCACCAGTCGGATGGAGCGGAACCGGAGGTACGGCAGGAAAAAGACGATCACGAGCACAGCGGGCATAAGCCGGCTCCAATCCCGATTCATCCCCTGCTCAAGGTAGTAGTTCACAACCGGCTTACCCGCCGCATAGAGCGCCGCCGGCCCAGCGGATTCTCGCAAGACTTGGAGCACTTCGGCCGCGACTTTGCTCCCCCTTGCCTCCTTCTTTAGGAACACCAGGATGGCGCCTGCCCGACCGTCGCGAGAGATGATGGTCCCCGTGAAAAGGGGATCCCCGAGAAGAAGCTGCCGGAAACGGACCATCGCCTCCGGTGTCTCCGGCAACTCCTCGGCGGCCTCGCGCACATCGATGCCTTCCGGCGTCGCACGAATGACTTTGGCATTGGTGGGACTCAGCACGGAGTGCACGCCGGCCAGTTGTTCGAGGCGATGGGTTAGATCCTTTACCTGGGCGACGACAGGCGTCTGAAAGAAGTCATCAGCCTCGGCCATCACCAGAATGACTTCCTTACTCGGAAAGATTTCTGAGACGCGGTCGTAGAGGCGCTTCGCGGGGATATCCTGCGGGAGAGAGGAGGCAATGTCCGTCTCCACCTTGAGAAATCGCAGGGAATACGAGAAAAACACGGTCACGATCAAGATCAACGCCAGGGTGATTTTGGGATGATTGACCACGAACCGAAATAGCCTGCTCATTCCGGACGCTCCTGTCGATGCATTTCGCCGCCTGAGATAGAGCCGCGTTCGCTTTTCAATCGCTCGAACCCCAACCTGAGGAGGATCAATGTCTGACCGATGTACTCCCTCACCTCGTCGATTCGAGTGCCCCGCTGTAACTGACTCCCGTAGACAAGAAGGAGTCCACCTACGAGATTGACGATGACCTCCGGGTTGAGCCGACCGGAGAACTCGCGCCGCGCACGATCCCGCAGCTGCTGCTCAAGGGGTGCTCGTAGCTCCCGGTATCTCTGCCGGAACCTTTCCAGCTGTACACGTGCCTCTCGAACCCCGTCCGTCACCCACCGGTGGTGGAGGCGGAGGAAGTGGGGATTCTCCTGGTGAAAATCCACGTAACCGAGGAGCACCTTCTCCACCACGGAAAACAGGTCGTCCTGATCCCGGATGGCCTGCGACAAGTGCTGAAAGTAGCGGCCCGTGTAGGTGTCCAGAATGTCCTCAAGAAGGGCTTCCTTGGAGGGGAAATAGTAATACACGGTCCCCTTGCCGAGTTCGGCTGCGGCGGCTATGTCTTCCATGGACGTACCGGCAAAGCCTTTCTCCGCGAACAACCGCAGCGCCGCCTGTCGGATCGCTTCCAGGCGGGCTTCTCTTTCCCTTTCCTGCCGCTCTCGGACGCCCATGATTCGACCTTTGTGTCCATTTTCGACCGGTGAGTCGAATTTACAGATAGAGAGGGAAACAGTCAATCCCTTTCTCTCCCCATGCGAAGTATTTCCGGCACCGAAATAATTCTTGACAAAGGTAGAGGGGCTGCGTATATTGGCCGCGGTTTCATAGACGGGATCGCGGGCGCGCTCGTCCACTCATTTCCTTCGTCTGCGAAACGAAGTTGTCTATGAAACTGAGACGAGTTAGCGCCGGCGGCAGATGTGGAGGCGTGAAGGCATGCCAAGAGGACGCGTGAAGTGGTTCAACGAGCAGAAGGGCTACGGCTTTATCCAGCAGGAGGACGGTGAGGACGTTTTCGTCCACTACACCGCCATCGAAGAGGAAGGCTTCAAGACCCTGCAAGAAGGACAGGAGGTGGAGTTCGACTACGTGGTCGGTGAGAAGGGATTGCAGGCCACGCGCGTGCGAAAGCTCTAACCCGAGGTCGCCCATACAGAGACCCACGAGACCCCGATGCCCCATCGGGGTTTCGTATATCTCACCCCTGTGGAGGAGCCGGCTGCCCGCGGCAGCGAAAGCGAAGCGGGGCCGCCCCGCGGGGGCAAGTCCTGGGAACGGGGATAGTAGTGGCGGGGCAAGCTATGCTCCCTATTGGCGAAGAGGATGTGCGACGCATCGCCTCGGTGCTCGGCGTCAGCTACGAGCGGGAAGGCAACGCCTACCGTATGGTGCTTGAGAATCCCGCCCAGGGACGGCATCTGGCCCTGGAAATCTATCCGGACATCCCCATGGGCGAGGACCGGGGCTGTCTGATTTCCGTGTACACCCCCACGTCCCACCTGCAGCTCCACCGCTGTACGGCGTACGTAGTCAGCGAATCCCTCGGGGAGGTCACCTTTGTCGCCGAGCATCAAGGTAGGCTTTCGGGACTGATCATCGAGCGAGGGGCAGCCTGTAACCTCTACGCCAACGTCGATACGAGGGCCCTCTCCGGGGACTTCACTCGCCTGGGTCCCGAAGTCATGCTCTCCGGGATCGCCCTTTCCCTTGTCGAAGGTGTCCTGCCTGCCGCCGATGAAACCCAGTAGCTTGACTTCCCAGAATTCCCAAGGAACCGACCACTGGGAGTGGGTCCGCGCGACCGCGATGGCGCTGGGGGCCTCGCTGGTGGGAAGCACGGCGATCTCCCGAGTGGACAGGCCCATTTACCTATCGGAGCAGGAACTGCGGGACCTGAAGTACGCCATTGCACTCGGGGTTCGGCTTTCTCGGGCCGTCCTGGATGGTCTCGTGAATGGGCCGACCCTCCTTTACAAGTGGCACTACCGCCAGGCCAATGTTCAGCTCGACAAAATCGCCTTCCAGCTGGCCGCTGCGATTCAGGAACGAGGCTACCGCGCGATCCCCATTGCGGCAAGCCAGACCATCGACTGGCAGCGGCAGATCGGCCACCTGAGTCACCGACACGTTGCGGCGGCAAGCGGTCTTGGTTGGATCGGCCGCAATAATCTACTCGTGACCCCCCAGTACGGCGCCCAGGTCCGGCTGGTGACCATCCTCACCTCGATGCCCCTTCCCCAGGGGGAAGCACTGCCGTTCGGATGCGGTGAGTGCCGGGCGTGTATCCCCGCTTGCCCGGTAGGAGCCCTCGGTGAGGGCCCCGAACACTGGAACTTCACGGAATGCTTTCGGCTCCTCGACAGTTTTGCCCGGAAAGGGGGCATAGGCCTGCACATCTGCGGCTTGTGCGTGAAGGCCTGCCCGGGTCCCCAAACGCTCCTCTGAGGGAAGCCGCCGTGGACAGCGCTTTGGAGGTCGCCCTCACTCGCTTTCTGGACTATCTACGCCTGGAACGAAACCTCTCCCGGAACACCATCGACGCCTACGCTGTGGACCTCTCGAAGTACCTGCAATTCCTCGACGCCCAAGGCTTGCGCTCCCTGGCCCGGGTAGACCCGGAGACGGTCTTGGATTTCCTGGCGGAGCTGCGGCGCCGCGGCCTTGCCAGTACCTCGGTTGCCCGTTGCCTGTCGGCCGTACGAACGTTCCATCGCTTCCTGCAGGCCGAGGGCCTTGTGCCCACCAATCCCACCGAAAACCTTCAGTATCCGAAGCGGAAGCTGGTGCTCCCGACGGTCCTGGAGCTACACGAGGTGGAGTGGCTTCTGGAACAGCCGGAGACCACCGATCTGATCGGGCTTCGCGATCGTGCGATCCTGGAGTTTCTCTACGGGACCGGCGTCCGGGTATCGGAGCTTTGCGGGATCCGTGTTCAGGATCTTTTTTTCGAGGAGGGTTTTGTTCGCGTCCTGGGCAAGGGGGCCAAGGAACGCCTGGTCCCAATCGGGGAGGAGGCTATTCATTGGACGGAACGTTACCTGCGGGAAGTCCGGCCGCAAATCGCTCGGCCTCGCCTCTCCCGGGATCTCGTATTCCTCGGCGCCAGAGGGAAGCCCCTGTCCCGCGTGATGGTGTGGAAGATGATTCGTCGCTACGCCATGTCTGCGGGCATCCGAAAGACCATTGGTCCCCACACCCTGCGGCACTCTTTCGCAACCCATCTCATTCAGGGCGGAGCCGACCTGCGCGCGGTGCAGGAGATGCTGGGACACGCGGACATCGCCACGACCCAGATCTACACCCACTTGGACCGAGAGTACGTTAAGGAGGTTTACCGGCACTACCACCCCAGAGAAGCCCATGGCAAGCGCTGAGAGGGAAATCCCTTCGGCCCGGAACGAGATCTATTTGGACCCGGACGCGATCCGGAGGCGCCTCACGACCCGCCGCCTGGGTCAGCCGCTTTACGCGTTCGAATCCATCAGCTCCACCAATCAGGTCTGCTGGCGCCTTGCTCTGGACGGATATCCCGAAGGGACGCTGGTGGTCGCCGAACAGCAGACGCGGGGCCGAGGCCGCCGCGGGCGCCAGTGGCACTCCCCGCGCGGACTGGGTCTTTGGTTTTCCGTCCTGTTGCGACCCCACGGGCACGCCCGCTACTCCTGGCTCCTGCCTCTGGCCATGAGCATCCCAGTAGCCGTAGCGCTGCGCAAACTCTTCCACCTCGGCGCGTGTGTGAAGTGGCCCAACGACGTGTGCGTGGGTAAGCGGAAGCTGGCGGGTGTGCTTGTCGAGGGAAGCGTGTCCCGCGTGTCGTTTGATCAGGCCGTCGTGGGAGTCGGTGTGAACGTGAACCAAGGGCGCGAAGATTTCCCGCGCGACCTGGGAGAGCAGGCCACCAGCGTACGGCTCGAACTGGGCCGAAGCGTCGACCGCATCGGGCTCCTTGTCCAGATCCTGGAGGAAATGGAGCGCGTGTATTTCCAGCTCGTGCGGGACGAACAGCCCGTGCTCCAGGAATGGCGAGAACTGTGCTCCCATCTGGGGAAGCGGGTGCGCGTCACGGGGCCTTTCGGTACGCGGGAGGGTGTTTTCGTCGACCTCGGGCCGGATGGCTCTATTCTCCTTCGCAGCCCCTCAGGGAGGGAAGAGATCCTGCGGCCAGACGACCTGTTTCAACTGGAGGAACCGGAATGCTCCTCGCGATTGACGTCGGGAATACCCATGTCGTTGTAGGGGTGTTTGACGGCGAAAAACTACTGGGGCGTTGGCGCCTGGCCAGCGGAGTCGCTCGGACGGAGGACGAACTCTGGGCTCTTCTGAAAACCCTCAGCTCCGGCGAGGGCGTAGACCTGCAGCGGGTGCGGGGGGTTGCCGTGTCATCGGTCGTGCCCTCCCTGACCCCGGTCGTCGAGAAGATGGCACGGCGATATCTGGACCTGAGCCCCCTCCTCATTTCGGCCGAGCTGGACCTGGGTATGCCTGTTCTCTACGAAGACCCGCGCGCGGTAGGGGCTGACCGCATCTGCAACGCGGTGGCAGGGTACCACCTGTTCGGGGGCCCGCTGGTGGTCGTCGACTTCGGAACCGCGACGACTTTCGACGTCGTCACCCGCGATGGGGAATACCTGGGGGGAATTATCTGTACGGGCCTCGAAACGAGCGCTTACCTTCTGCACCGCTACGCCGCCAAATTGCCCAAGGTGGAACTGGCCTTTCCCCCAGAGCTCATCGGCCGAAACACGGAGAACGCTATCCGGAGTGGCCTGATGTGGGGAGCGGTCGAGATGGTGGACGGCCTAGTGCGCCGACTGCGCGCCGAGCTGGGCGAAGACACGCGAACTGTGGCCACTGGCGGACTAGCCCGCCTTCTCGTACCCAAGCTGCGCGAGGTCGACAGGGTGGAGCCTGACCTCACCCTCATTGGGATCCGGCTGGTCTACACCCGTGTGATGGGCTAACAGTCGAGCGCAGGCCCGAAGCCTCAATCTGGAACGCCGAGGGAACCATCTCCGCAGCGTGCCGAGAGGACAGGTTGTAAGGGCAAGCGAACCAGATGCACAGGAGCCGCCCGATGGAGCGCTGTTCAAAATTGGTGTGGCTCGCACTCTTGATCCCTGCGCTTGGAGCCGCCGAGCTTCGGGCGGGCGAGCTCAAGGTCTACATCTCCGCGGACATGGAGGGGGTGGCAGGCGTCGTCACCGAGGACCAGCTTGGTCCATCCGGCTTCGAGTACGAGCGCTTTCGCGAGCTGATGACGCGCGAGGTGCTGGCCGTCATCTGGGCTGCCCGCGAGTGCGGCGCGACGAGCTTTGTGGTGAGCGATGCCCACGGCAACGGCGAGAATCTGCTGATAGATCTTTTCCCGCCTGACGTCCGTGTGGTGCGCGGAGGACCGCGACGGCTCTCCATGATGGCGGGCATCGACAGCACCTTTGCCGCCGCGATTCTCATCGGCTACCACGCTTCCACCACCAGTCCGCGTGGGACACGGGCCCACACCTTTTCCAGTGCCCGGATCGCTGGGATTTCCGTAAACGGACAGCCCATCCCCGAGGCGGCCTTCAGTGCGGCAATCGCCGGGCATTTCGGAGTGCCCGTGGTGATGATGGCGGGCGACGATGCGGCCCTTGCGGAGGCAAGGCAGTTCTTGGGAGACATTGAGTACGCAGAGACCAAGAAGACGTTGGGCTTTCACGCGGCTCTCACCCTAACTCCCGAAGCAGCGCGCTCGATCCTTGCCCAGAAGACAAAAGCCGCCCTTCGACGCCTCGCCTCGATCCCCCCATTTCGCTTCCGGGAGCCTCTGCGGATGACCATCACGTTCAAGCACTACCGGCCCGCGGAAATCCTCTCCCTCCTGCCCTTCTTCCAGAGACTGGATTCCCACACGATCTCCTTCACGGCGGAGAATATCTTGCAGGCCAGCGACTGTCTCCTGTTCATCACCAGCTACAGCTTCGATCTGCAGCCGTAAGCGCCCGTGCCTGCCCGCCTTCAACGGCCGAAATGGAAAAGGGGTCACTTCCTGGAAGTGACCCCTAAGGCCTGTCGGGCTGCAGAAGTCAATCGGCCGGAGGACAGTGGAGCACGTAGTCCATGAGCTCGCTGAAGCGGGCCGTGGCCAGGGCCACGCTTGTGTCCGCGGCGCCGTAGTACATGCGGATCTCGTCCCGCTCGCGATCGACAATAACACCGGTGGGGAAGGTGACCCCCGGCACATCGCCCAGGCGCTCGTACGACTCCCGCGGACCGAAGATCCACTGGTCCGAGCGCCTGAGCACGCGCGTTGGATCTTCGAGGTCCAGAAGGGCGACTCCCACCCGGTAGAGGCTTCCGGACGCGGTGGACCGGACGCCGTGGTACAACAGAAGCCAGCCATGCTCCGTTTCGATGGGCTGCGGTCCGAGCCCGACCTTGTTCGCGTCCCACCAACCTCCCCTACGAGCGGGCAGCAGGATCCGATGCTCCCCCCAGTGCTCCAGATCGTGGGAAAAGGAGATCCAGATGTGGGCGCCATTCCCGAACGCATAGGAGGGCATGGGTCTGTGGATCAGAGCCCAGCGCCCACGGAAGCGCCGCGGGAAGAGGCAAGCGTCCTTATCTTCGGGGGGCATGATGGCCCCTCGCCGCTCGAAGGTTCGGAAGTCTTTGGTGAGCGCCAGGGAAACCAGCGGACCGCCCATCGAGAACGACGTGTAGGTTACCGCGTAGGAGCCCAGCTCTTCAAGGAACACAATGCGGGGATCCTCGATCCCCCACACCTCCTCCGGGTAATTGTCCGGATCCGGCAGGAGTGTGGGCTGAGGGTCGATCCGCCAGTTGCTCTTGCCGTCTCTGCTCCGCGCCACCGTCAGGTGAGACATGCCCCGCATGTCCTCCACGCGGACCAGCAGAACGGTCTCCCCGTTGCACTCAATGGCCCCTGGGTTGAAAACGGCGTTGGCGCGGTACGGCCAGTCCTCCGCTGTCAGAATCGGATTGCCTGTGTAGCGCGTGAATAGCTCCATCCCATCCATGCCTCTGCCCTTCTCCTCTCGTTTGTGACCCTGATCCCATCGGGTTATCGGACGACTTCCTGAAGACTGGAGCCTTTGTTAGCCCACGCTCATGACCCGCAGCTGCGAGGCATCCGGAGCCGCCCCCGTCAGACTCCAGAATCGCAGTAGCCTTGCTTCACCCGGCTCGAGATCGAAGAAATTGTCCTCAAACTCGACATCCTCAAGCCACAGCCAGACGCCCTTGGCGAGCTTCTTTGCAGAAATCAACAAGGAACCACCACTATCGTTCACTTCCAACTTCTCGACCCGCAGACCTGGTTCCAGCCAATTTGCGTGCTTTGGCTCCACGAACAATTGGATGGCCCGCGCCACCTCACGGCCGGAGCTGTCGATCAACCGCGCGGAAAGGTAGGTTCGTTCCGCTTCAGCGCTCCACGCGTCGGGCACCGGGATTCTCGCCACGGCGACGGCGGTCCCTCCTTCGAGGCGGACGGGCGAGCTTCCCTGAGCGTAAACCCTCCCCTCGAAGTCCCGAATCTCCCAGCTGAGTGTCCCCTCCAGAGGCGTGAGCAGGTCGTTGCACAACCAAAGGCGAGTGCCCGACTCGCACCGTTCCGCGCTCAGGAGCACTGGCGCGAAGGCCCGCCGCACGTAGAAGTAGGCGGCCTTGGGTCGCACGTCGGAGTCGATTAGAGACCAGCTCACCACGGGCCAGCAATCGTTGAGTTGCCAGATCACAGCCCCGCCCGTACGGGGCCAACGGCGACGCCAGTGTTCGATGCACTGCTTCAGGGCCTCGCCCTGATTGAGCTGCGTGAGGTAGACGAACTCGTGGTAGTCGGTCCTCACCCGGAAGTGCGCGGCCAGGAAGCGGAAAAGCCTTTCGGGACCCTCCTGCTGCTTGTTGTGGAATTCCAGCAGGCGGCTCTGAGGATGCCGACTCTCCGGGGGCAATACGCGGTTGAGGGTGGCCGGGTGAGCCGGGGCCTGAAACCCAAACTCCGTGACGAACAGGCTTTGGTCCTTTTGCACCTCCCGATAATCTCGCCAGCCGCTCCAAATCTGCCACTGGTGCCGGTTGCCGCGCGCCTCTCCGTTGGGGTCTAGCGGATCGCCCCAAGGGGTCGTGGGCCAGTACGGGCGTGTCGGATCGAGGCAAGCGCAGACGCGCGGCAGCAGCTCGTGAAAGATTCGGTAGCCAGGCATTTCTTCCGGCGGGCGACCGGTTCGATCGCGCCAGATCCATTCACACTCGTTATTGCCGCACCAGAGGGCCAGAGAAGGGTGTCGGCGAAGCCTGCGTACGTTCGCCTCCGCTTCGCGCTCAACCAGGCGCAAGAAGTCCTCCGTCTCCGGATACACCCCGCAAGCGAACATGAAGTCCTGCCAGACAAGAAGCCCCAGCTCGTCGCACAGGTCGTAGAATACATCGTCCTCGTAAACGCCCCCTCCCCACACGCGCACCATGTTCACGTGGGCGGCAGCCGCGAGCTCCAGAAGGGCTCTGTACCTTCGGGCATCCACCCGCGGGAGAAAGCTATCGGCAGGGATCCAGTTGACCCCTTTCACAAAGATCTCTCTCCCGTTGACGCGAAAGCGGAAACAGGGACCTTGCTGGTCCTCGGTGAGGAGCTCGACGGTCCTAAAGCCGACGCGTCGGCGCAGCTGATCGAGGGTTATGCCGTTCCTTTCCAGGCGTACCACGAAGTCGTAAAGGGATTGCCCTCCGTGCCCGTTCGGCCACCACAGATCGACCCCCCGCAGGAACCAGCGCCTCCGAAGGGAAGACCCCTCCAGGCGGACAGTCTCCGCCAACACCTCCTCCCCTTCTCTGCTCAGGCTCAGGTAGGCCGTGCACCCCTCGGCCTCCTCCGCGGAGATCTCCACCTCACACTCCACCCTGTCCCCTTGAATCGCGAGGGTCTGAACCCAAGCGTCTGCGAGGCAAGGGCCGTTCCTGTGAACCAGGTAGATGGGGCGCCAGATGCCGCAGGTAGGCAGGGCCGGTCCCCAATCCCAGCCGAAGGAATACTGAGCCTTCCGGAGGTAAAAGCGCAACTCATCGTAGTCAGACCTGTCCGGCACCAGCGGGCCCAGGCGCTCGCGTCGGAAGGCAGCGCTGGCCAGGGGTGACTCGAGTTCGACCTCCAGACAGTTGGTTCCTTCCAGCAGGAGGTCCGTCACGTCCAGTCGATAGGGTAAGAACTGGTTCTCCGTCTGCGCCACGAGGGAGCCGTTGAGCCTCACGCGCGCAACGGTGTCCAGTCCCTCACAGACCAGCAGGGTGCGGCCGGACAGAAATCGCTTCCAATTGAAGTACCGTCGGTAGAGCCAGCTCGCCTGGTGGACGGCGTCGAGGTGCCGCTCATTGTCGGCCACAAAAGGGTCCGGGATCAGCCCCGCGGCCATGAGGTCCGTATGCACTGTACCCGGGACCTTAGCAGGGATCCAAACCCTCCATTCGTCGGCGACAGCCTCCGACAGACATCGGAATTCCCATTCCCCACCCAGATCGACCCGCAGCACGTCGTCCTCCCTTACCATCCCGCGCTCGCTCCGGCGAAGTGAACCTCTTTGCGCCGTGGGGCGCTCGGAGATTCACGCCCCGAACCAGACCGCCGCTTCACCGAAGCACCAGCACTTTTCGATACGTGCGAACCCCTCCGGCCTCTCCCACGATCACGTACACGCCGCTCGGCAACCCAGGTGCGTTCGTCAAACTCGAGAGGCGAACAGGCTTGTTTGTGGGCACGCGAATGGCCGACCGAACTTCTCTTCCTCTCGCATCGAGGATCCGGATTTCCCCCCAGTCGCAGGTTGGGCTGTGCAGGCGCACCTGGGCGGCGGAGCTGGCAGGATTCGGCCATACCTCGAGTCCCAGCTCCACCGGTACAGTCCGGGGAGCGAGGCCCTGCACGCCGGATTGTGCCTGAGCCGCCGCGAAGGCCAGAGCCATCCCCGCTCCGTAGATCTCCTGCCCGACCTGGCCCGATTTCTCCCACCCTTGGCGAAGATCCTCAACCGGTATCATTAACTCGGGATGGTTGATCGAGTTGTACACCGAGGGCCGATCCCACACCGCCTCCCGGGGCAAATGGGGGGGCAAGCAGTAGTAGCACACCCGTGGCGTCTCCTCCAGGAACAGGGACACAAGCGAGAGGACTTCGGGCCGGAACTCCGCACCCCGGGGAAGCGAGTCCAGAAACTCTCTCAAGTACCACCACGACTCGTATTGCTCCTTGGGGGTGATCACACCAGCGTAGATCATCGGGCTCAGGCCACCGAACGTCTGGTACGCGTGGCCATACCCGTAATCACATTCCCACCACCAGACGATTCGGAAGAGGGCGGCGAGGGGGAGGTAAACCAGCTCGAGGTAGTGGGTGTCGCCCGTCAGGGCAGCCATGCGCGCGCAGGCCGCTGCGGTCATAGCCGAAAAGTGGGCCTCGTAGACAAAGTCGAAACCCTTATCCAGGGGCAAGGCATCGAGGGCGTTGCACGCCTCGCCCAGGTATAGGCTATCGCCGAAAATGCGGAAGGCGTCCAGCATCAGATACGCGTAGCCACCCGTGGCATCCGGCTCCAGAGCACCCGAGACCTGGTAATCGGCGTAGCGGAACCCTTCGTAGAAGCGGTAGCCATTTCTCCTCGCCAGCTGGACGATGGTCGGAAGCGATTCCTGAAGCAGGGTCTTCGCCACCCCTGAGGCAGGGCCCCCTCCTCGAGCCAGCTCCGCCAGATCAATGAGCAGTTGAAGCTGGTACCAGCCGTTCGACCCTGTCACTCCGTACGGCGGGGTGTCATTGACAAAGACCCGGTAGGTGGGTTGGAGGAACGTCACCAGGCCAGGGATCAGGTAGAGGTCGTCGAAAGTCCAGAGCTCCCAGTTGCCGCGGGCGCGCTCCAGAGCAGCGAGGGGACAGAGCACATCCAGCTGAGCGATGGCTTCCGCGCTGGAATAGCGGGGTACATCGACGTACGCGCGGAGATATCGCCACCCCCCCAGGTCCACCCAGCACACGGGATTCTGCAGGTCTTCGAGCGTCCGGAGCGCAATCGGAAGCCAGTCTATCTGAAGCGAGGACCAGGGCCTCTCGATCGTGCTCAAGATCGAGGATAATCCCCGCAGGAAACGGAGGCCAAGCTCCGAGGGGCTACCGGGCAGACCAGGCTCCAGCACCAGGTAGCTGTCTTCCAGAACCGTCCATTGTCCGCGCGGCAAGAAGATCTGCGCGTTCACGGGGCGGACAAAGCCCAGCTGGCTGGAGCTCAAATAGACGGCGTCATTGGGAGCGCCGTGCACAAGCTCGAAGTACGGGTTCAGGGAGGTGAAGTTGACAAACAACAGGACGCTGCTGTTGAGTATCCGTTTCTCTCCGAAATAGGCAATCCCGGCTGCCCAGGGCGCCTGCCGAGCGTAGACCTCAAGCGTGCCCGATACCTGGGAGCCGCTAGCCAGGTCACAGAAGAACATGGGCCGGCGCTGCTTCCACGGGCTGAAGTCAGTGGCTGGACGAACCCGCACCACCCAATGCAGCAAGCCCACGGTCCGCTTGTCGATCTCCACTTCGGAAACCATCTCCCCCCAGGAGCGCGAAGAGCGGATCACAACCCGCACCTCGCCCTCGCTCTCCTGTGCCTGAACCTGGGGGGAGGCGTCTGGCTGGAGTGGCTCGAGCGTGCTGCCCCCACACAGGACGTTGGCCAGCCCGAGCGACGCTCCCTCGCCCCTCGCGATCAGCAGAGCGCCGAACGTGGACGAACTGTCGTACCAAACGCGGAACTCGCCCATTTGTACCTGAAACGAGCGGGAGTCCCACGAAACCAGGGACACCTGAGCAGCCACGCCCTGCGCACCCAGCATTACCGCGCCCCAACCCAGGACCGAGGCCCACGCCGCCGCCAACCAGGGCCTTACCCATTTCGCCCTCACGCGGAGCGATTTGCCCCGGTCAGTCTCCTCACACGTGTTCAATCGCTCAGTCGCCACGTCCATCGGCCGCAAGTGCGCGATCCTCAGCGTCCCGCTTTGTCTTCTCATGGCAGAAGAAAGACACCTGTTGAGTCATAAGCGAGAACATACCTCGCCCCTGCGGGCGTTCGGGCCCTCCGCAGCCTGCGTCCGCCAGAGTCCCAGGAGCTGTCCCACCTGGCGGTTAAGGCTCGCATCGCCACGGGATCGGAGGAAACGGCCTGCAGAGTGAGCAAGGCCTCGACCGTGGACTCAGCGCCCGCATTCCGATTCACCTCCCCGGGCCCAGTAATCCCGTCGAAGGTGCGGCCGGTATGGGCATCGTAGGTCGGGATCCCGGCGTCGTTGTTTCCGATAAACCAGCTGGCCCAGAGCCCGGCCGCCACCGACCAGAAGGTGTCACCCGTCGCTTCGGCAAGCGCCAGCAGTCCCCAGACGGCCGGGCGGATGTCGTACGCAATCTGGGGATACGTGCGGGACTCGCCTCTACGTACATCTACCTCATGGAGGAGGCCGTGCACCAGGAGCCTTCCGCGCCAGTGTCTGGCCTCTTGCAGCGCTGCCTCCAGGTAGCTCGGGTCACCGAACGCCCTCCAGGCACGTACCAGCGCGAACAGCTGAAGGGAACCCCAGGCGTGCCACAGGTCCCGGTAGCAGAGAAGAGCCCCATGAAGGCTATCCGCCGGATCCGTAACCTGCATGGCCAGAATGCCTTCCAGAAGCCGCCTGGTTGTCGAGTCCGACCAACGAAAACGCGGATCCTCGCGCATCTGAAGAAGGGCCAAGACCAAGGTGGCAGTGGCGTCGGCACCCGAGCCGTTGACCAGCCACTTGGGGTAAGGACGGGCCGACTCCTCCCACTGGCCGTATCGAGCCATTAGCGTGTCCAGCGGGCTGTGGAGACGTTCCAGCGCTTCACTCAATGAGTCGCCGAAAGCGGGGTCCAGACTCCGAAAGTGCCTCCAGCCGCTTGCCAGCGCCCAGGCTGCCCGCGCAGTCCACCAGCCCAGCGAGGGACGGCTTGAGGTGCCGTGCAGATTCGGCCGCAGATCGGCATCGACAAAGTTGGCAAAGGTTCCGTTCTCCTGCTGCATCGCCAGCAGGAACCGCAAGAGCCGGCGGGCATGGTCCAGGGCTTCCCGATCGCCGGAGCGGCTCCACTCCTGGAGCCAGACGACGCTCGCCCGGGCCGCATCGTCCACGCAGGCGATCCCCTCGCCCGGTGCATCGGTCCAACGATAGCCGGGATATTCGCAGTAGATGTGCACGATTTCCGCAAGCCGGTGGGCAAGGACCACCCGTTCGCTCAGGCGGACGAGGTGATCGTAGTTGAGCGCCCAGGGGGCCGGAGGCGTGGTTCTGCACCCACCCGTCGCGGCCAAGACAAGCGCGCCGAGTGCAACCAGGGCCCAAAGGCCTCTTCCCCGATCCACCGTGCAGGCCCCGAACTCTCCGGTTCGTCCTCCGAGGAAATCGGACATTCCCCGCAGCTCGGGGTCCGGAATCCCGCCCATTGCAACCGCCCTTTCTCCAGCCGGTCTGGTGCTCATCCCTTCAGCCCTGTGGTGGCCATACTCGCGATGAAGTAGCGCTGGAGGAAGCTGTACGCCAGCACGATGGGAAGAGCCAAGAGCGTAGCGGCGGCAAGCTTCATTCCCAGCTGACCTTCGGCCTGTCCCCCCACGGCGAAAAGAGTGACCAGCTGCGGAAGGGTCATCCGAGAGAACTTCTTGATGACGATAAGCGGCCACAGAACCTCATTCCAGGTCGACATGAACGTGAGAACGGCCACCGTTGCGATCGCCGGGCGCGACAAAGGCCACACAATGCTTGTCAGAATCCGAAACTCGCCGCAGCCGTCGACGCGAGCCGCGTCGATCAGGTCCGTGGGGACGGAGAGGAAGAATTGCCGGAAAACCAGCACGGCAAACCCACTCACGGCAAAGGGCACGATGAGGGCAAGGTAGGTGTCCGTCCAGCGAAGCTTGACCATCAGGATGTAGCTGGGAATCAGGGTCACGTGCATCGGCACCATCATCGTGAAGAGGATGACGGCGATCAGGACCGAGCTGCCTCGAAACCGGAGTTTGGCCAGAGCGTAGCCGCCCATCGAGCTAAAGACCAGCACGCTGCCGGTCACGAGCGTCGACACGAGCACAGAGTTTACAAAGGCTCTCAGCACCGGGATCTTTCGGATCACCTGAGCATAGTTGTGCAGGCCGAGGTTTGGGGACCAGAGGGCCAAGTTAGTGATCTCCATTTCGGGCTTGAGAGAGGAGACGGCCATCCACACGAACGGATAGGCGAAGACCACGGCGCCAAGTGTGAGGACCAGATAGATACCCGCCCGAGGGGCCAGCGCAAGGTATTTTCGCGTACCCCGCATCAGACGTGCTCCGCCTCAGCCACTCTTCTCTGCAGTAGAACGACGGCCAGGATCATCAGGGCGAAGGCAACCCCAAGGGTGGCGGCGTACCCCATGCGATAGAAATCGAAGGCCTGCCGGTAGATGTAGAGCACAGCGCTGAGGGTGCTGTTCTCCGGCCCCCCGTCGGTCATCATGTACGGCTCGATGAACAGCGAGAAGCCGCCGATCGTGCTGAGCACGATCACCAGCACCACGGTCGGATTGAGCATGGGCAAGGTGATCCGGCGGAACTTCTGCCACGCGTTGGCGCCGTCCAGCTCGGCCACTTCGTACAGGTCCTGGGGAATCGACTGCAATCCGGCAAGAAAGAGCACAATGTACAGGCCCACGTTTTTCCACGTCGCCATCAGGGCAATGCTGGGCATTGCCAGATTCCGGGAGGTAAGCCAGGGCAGCCGGGGTAGTCCGAGCTTGACGAGGAGCTGGTTCAGAATCCCGCTCTCGTACGAATAAATCTGCAGCCACACGAAGGACACGACCACGCCGCTGACCACGACTGGCAGAAAGTACGTCGCGCGGAAGAACCCGCGGCCGCGGATGTTCGCGTTCAACAACATGGCGAACACCAGGGCCAGGACCAGCTGCAGCGGGATGTGGATGCTGACGAACACGATCGTGTTGAGAATGGCGCGCAGGAACCACTCGTCGCGCAAGAGCCGTGCGATATTGGCCAACCCTACCCACTCCATGGGCGTGAAGACGTCCCAGCGATGGAAGACCAGGAGAAGCGAAAAGACAAGGGGATAAGCGAGGAAAGCCAGGAAGTGCAGCACGTAGGGGAGAATCATCCCCAACGCAGCTCGCGAACGAGGATCGATCCAGCTCCTGCTACCCGTCCTCATCGCAGAATCTCCCGGGCCCGCCGAGCGGCGTCGTGAACCGCTTCCTCCGGGGACTTATGCCCGTAGAAACAACACGTCTCGAACTCGTGAGAAATGGCGTCGAAGATCTCCTTGAGCTCCGGAACGGAGCCCGGACCCCGAATTCGCTGAGCGGCTTCCGCGAAGGGGATCATCCTCGGGTGGCTGTCGAAGTACGGGCGATAGTAGGAGGCATCCAGCAGGTCCCTCCGGACAGGCAGCTGACTACACATCGCCAGGAGCAGGGAATCGGCGTGGGGCGATACCAGGAACTTCGCGAATTCCCATGCCTCGCGCGGCCTCCTTGTAGTGGTGAAGATGCCGATATTCTTCGGATCTCCGTAGGTGAAAGCAGGAAGACAGCTGGAGTCCGGGACGGGGATCGGAGCGTAATCGTATTCGAAGCCCGGGGGCTTGAAGCGCTCCACGTGCTCGATGTTCCAGGGACCCGCGGTGTGACAGGCGACCTTTCCGAGCAGAAACGCGTCCACCTGGAACGTAGAGCGAGGGAAAAGCCCCCATGCGAAGCCCTCCCGGAAGAAGCGGAACACCTGCACCGCCGCTTGATTGTCGAACAACACTTCCCTGTCGGCCACCAGCATCTGCCCCCGCGAGGCAGCCAGGTAGAAGGCGTAGAAGTCGAAGAAACGCAACCACCACTTCACCCGGTAGTCCACCAGCATGAGCCACTGGTCCGGCAGTCCGTCGCCGTCCAGGTCGCGCGTGATCCTCCTGCCTGCCTCCAAGAACTCCCCGTACGTGGCAGGGGGACGATCGTAGCCCGCCTGGCGGAACATCGCCACGTTGTACTCCAGCATGACCGGGTTGATCTTCCACGGGATTTCGTAAACGCCCCCGTCCGCCTGCCGATACTCCTCGATCAGCCCCTCCGGCAGCCGGGCTTGAACCAGCGAGTCAAAATCGGGGAAGGAGTGGAGGGGCAACAGTCCCCTGGCACGCACGAACTGCGCCACGGCCCCCGGCCAGATGTTCGAGCAGACGTCGGGGGTGGTGCGTCCTGCGATGGCCGTAAGCAGCACTTCCTCCGTGGACTGGCTCTCCGGCACGGGTTGCATCTCCACAGGAATGTCCGGATGGAGCCGGTTCCACTCGTCAACAAGCTTGCGGGCCAGCTCCACCTCTTGGGGGTTGGCGGCCGGCCAGTAGACCAGTCTGCCCCGGCCCGCACGCGATCCGCCTCGCTCTGAGCAGGCCGCTGCAAAAATCGCCACGCCGGCAACCAGGACCGACGTGGCGTGGACGAGGCGTCTCCGAAACGCGCTTTTCCCTCTACCCCACACCACCTCAGAACACGATCCCAAGGGACACCCGTTGCACGTTCGAAAGGCGCCCAAAATCCGCCCAGGCGTAGTCGAATCGGACGATCACATTGCCCAGGAGTCGTTGGTTCACACCAAAGCCCGCCGTAAGACCTTCCTCGCTGTCGCGAAGGAAGAGGTTGTGATAGCCGGCACGGAGGGCAATCCACTCGCGCCAGGCCCATTCCATTCCCAGATGCAAGCTTTCGGTGTTGTCCGAGGGATGAACGGCGTCCAGGGCAAGAGTCATGCGCTGCCAGTCGGATTGCAGGACCTCCATGGCCACTCCCGCTTGAAACGTGAGCGGTAGGGGCCAGGAGTCGGTGTGCAGGTCCGCGAAAATGCGCTCATTATTGCCCAGCTTGGTGGGCGAGATATCGTGGTAAACCAGAAGGTCCTTGCCCGTGAGTCGCATGTCCGTACCGAAATTCGTGAGGGCGGCCCCAATGCGCAGGCCGTGGAAATCCGTGACGAACAGCGTGCCCAGGTCCAGCGCCACCGCCCAAGCGCTCTCTTTCCAGATGTGTTCGTAGATGTATTTCCCCGTGAAGCCAATGGAGAAGCGGTCGGTAATGGACAGACCATAAGACACCGCCAGGGCAAGATCCCCCGCCGAGAAGTATTCCCCAGTGCCTCCCGGCATCTCGACGGTGGTCACCCGCATGTCGTCCATGGACAAGCTGGTGACGCTGGCTCCGAGAGTCCCCCATCTTCCGAGGGGGAGGACTGCGCCTGCGAAATCCAGGCGGGTGTCGGCAAGCCAATCCGTGTGGGTGAACACGACCTCGGGTCTACGGAGGCGCGGCAGTCCTCCTGGGTTCCAGTAGAGGGCTGTGGCGTCGTTCGCCGTGGCCACGAAGGCTCCCCCCATTCCGATGGCTCGGGGCCCGACCCCGATCTCGAGGAAGGGCGCCGCCACCATTGCCACCTTCGAGATACCGAGTTGGAATTGCGCGTGGCCGAAGCTGGCAGTCGCCGCCAGCCAGACCATCGCGACAACCGACCTTCCAAATCTGCGACCCATTGTACGCACTCGACTCATCCCGTCACCCTCGCAGGGCTTCAGCCGATGGAGTCACTTGATGACCGCGAACTTGCCGACCTTCGTGCCAATCCCTGGTGCATCGACATGATAGATGTAGACCCCGAAGGCGATGTCCTGCCCATCCTTGCTGGTGAGGTCCCACGGCTCTGCCCCGTCGTCCATGGCGCCCACATGCTCGATGGTGTCCACCAGATAGCCGCGGAGCGTGTAAATCCGGATGGTACAGCGGGGTGGCAGGTTCACAAAGTACAGCCGGCGTTCGCCACGCCCGAAGCGGAAGGGGCTGCGCGGCTCCCAAGAGGCCGTCACCACGTAGGGATTCGGCACCACGTCGATCTTATCCAGGGACCGGCGAGCCAGATCGACGTCGAATCGGCCAGCGCGCACCGTAAAGGTAAACGAGTCGCCCGTGCGGAAAGGCTTCGTGGTCACGATGCGGTACACGTCGCTGCCCGACGGCGGGATGACCTGCGGCTTCAGGGTATCCGTCTCGAAGGAGATCGCCCACGTGGTGGCCACGCGCAGTGGGTGCCGCGGATTGTCCACGAAGATCACGATGTTCTCGGTGGTATCCGGGGTCAGCGTTTGATCCCGCACAACGTCGCGGAAGAGAAACTTGGCCCGCTTGTTCTCGGTCAGGTTCCAGACCGTGAACTTCACGGGGGTCGCCGGGTAGCCGAGGACGGCATCGGAGCGATCGATCACCTCGTCCGCAAAGCGGATCTCGTAGTCCGCAGGATAGGGGGTGTTCAGGTTCATCAGGGGATTGGTCTGGCTGGTGAACTTGGGATCGAAGGAGACCCATACCTTGTAATTGCACCGGCCAACGAGCCAGCCAGTGCGCGAATGATCGATGGCCACCTGCCGGTCGTTGTAGATGTTCAGCACCAGACCGTCGAACAGAGGGGACTCGGCCACCTCCTCGTAGATTGGTGCCTCGGGCACAACGAGAACCGAGTCGCTGGTTACGTCCCACACTGTGAAGAAAGGAACACCCCGGTTGTGGAAGTAGGAAGTATCGCGAAACGAGACGCAGTACCTGCGTCCGTCTTTCACGGAGTCGGGAACAACGAACTGGACCACGAGGCTGCCGGTACCCGCTCCCCGGAACCGCACCGAGTCGGCAAAGGACGGCGGCAAGTACCCCGCGGCGCGAGCACGCGGGGTGACCACGGCGGTGTTCACATCGGTCTGTACATTTCCGGCGATGTCCACCTTGATGACGCTGGGACACTCGCTGGGAGCAATCCCCTCTACCGCGCCGGTGACGGTGGTGTCCAAATAGCCTCGATCGTACGAGACCACGGCGTAGTAGTAGGTCTGTCCGTTCTCGACATGTTCGTCGACGTACAGGTGGCGCAGCCCCGTGTCGTTCCCGAGGTCAAACTTGATGCCTTCCACGTCGATGGGGTGGAGTCCCTTGATGCCGTTGCGGAGATCAAACTGGGCGATGGGCTTGCGGAAGGTCAGACGTCCGTACGCGTCGGTAATCACCCGGGCCTCGAGGAATTCCGGCTCTGTACTTCGGTAGATGCGGTAGCCCTCAAAATCGTACTGCTGGAGGAACGGATCCCAGGAGCGCTCCGCACGGTCATCCCACATCAAGGTCACGCGGCCATCGCCTGGGATGGCCACAAGCCTTGGCTTTTCCGGAGGCTTGGCGAAGCGGTAGTCGGCGTTGTAAATCTGCTGCACGGTCTTCTTGGTGCGAGCCAGGTCCTGTGCGTCCTCTGCAAAGAGCAGGGCCATCGAGTAGACCTCCGTCTGGCCCGCGTGCAGGGGGAAGGGACCCGACGAGAAGAACATGCCGAGGTTGGCGGTCACTTGCAGAGCGTCCTTTGGCTGCGGGGCGGAACGGAACACCCGCCAGTTCTGCTCTTCGTTCCAGAGCTCGTAGGTGTGGACCGGGAAGATCAGGAAGCCGGTGAGCCCAATCTGATCGGATTCGTCCTTGTCCGTGTAGTCGAAATCGGGTTCCCCGGGGGTGGGGATGCCATCGGCCTCGCCTTCGTCGGGACCGGTGTAGCTGGCGTCGTAGGGACCCACACCGTCGGCGCCCACGTCGTCGTGCAGGGGCTCGCCGGGATCCCACTGGCCGTTCCCATTGAGGTCCTCGTAGCTGTCCCAGTCCTGATCCTCGTCGCCGGACCAGTGGGGTTTCGGCTCGCGATCGTAGAACGCACGGAAGGCATCCACATTGGCAACGCCGTAGGGGAAGGTGCTCAGCCACACGCCAGGACCGCTGTCCCGCCGCTCGTCAACCAGGCCATCGGAGTCATTGTCGAACCCGTCGACGAAGATGCCCGGGCTTTCCAGGAAGGCGAAACCGGCCACGCCCACGGGGGCCCATCGCCCCGGCGTGCCGAAACCGTCGTAGTCCCAGGCCCAGGCGATGTCCAGGACGACGTCGTAATCGCCCGTGTCGTCGGAAGAGTCATCCGTCCCCCCGACACCCCAGTCGATGTAGAAGCAGAAGTAGGTGCTATCGTAGCTCGTCTTGCCCTCGTTGGTGATTTCGTAACGGGCGAAGATACAGTCCTCGGCCAGCACCTGGGACCACTGGAAGAGGCGCGCGGCCACCTCCAGGCCGAGACCTCTCCGCGTGGTATCGGTGGGATCCGGGAAGAAGTCCCACTCCTCATCGGGATCGTCGTCGAAGACAAAGTAGGTCTCCAGATCGGCGTTCATCACCCCCTTGCCAAAAAAGCCATTCCAGTAGCCGTCCCAGTCGGACGGGCGGTCGGGCCAGTGGGCAGGCCAGGTGTTCGGATCGTCGCTCATCGCGGGCTCACTGGAGCGGGGGTTAAAGTAGCCAGGAAGCGGCGCCCAGCCCCATAGCTCGTCCTTCGGCCCCTTGTCGACAAACTCACGGTACTGGGTTTCCATCGGATAGATCACCCGCCCATGACGATCCACGGTGCGAGCCTGGACCACAAGAGCCACGCCGTCTACGTACTGGTGTCCGGATCCCTTGGGCCACTCGCCCGATGGGCTATCGGGCCAATGGGCGATCTCGCCCCAATTGATGAAGATCGTCCGCACCAGATTCCCGTCCATGATCCCCTGACGGCGGTAGATCGGGTTGCCCACGTTGGGATCCGGCTTTCGCTGGGCGATCGCTGTCCCCCACAGGCTCAGGAAGATCAGGGCCATTACAAACTTGCGCCTGCCTGTCATCTCCGTTGCTCCGTGTGCTGGCCGAGAAAGTTCCCGTGCCATGACGTGCCTTGGCCAAACACTCCTGCTCCCTCAAAACTCCACGGCGAAGCCCACCTGTACCTCCCGCGGCGGCGAGTAAAAGTCCGGCCGGATGTAGTAATCTTCCAGCGTGTTCAGCCCGCGTGGCCGGAGCCCGCCCACGTAAAGGGGAGCCAGCGTGTAACCGGCCCGTCCCGTATCGGTGAAAACTTCCAGCTCGTTCAGGCGATCGAAGAGGTTCAGTACGCGGACGTACACCGTGGCGCCCAGCTTTCCTACCCGCAGGTTCCGATACGCGTAGAGGTCGAAGTTCAGGTAGAGGGGTTTACGGGCGGAGTTCTCCACGGCCGTCTGGATATTCTGGAAACTGGGGGTGTAGGGAAGCCCACTGCCGAGCCGCCCGATGAGGCTGATCACAAATCGTTCGGGGTAACCCAGCGAAAGCGTGGCGTTCACCTGATGCCGGCGGTCCCAGTCCAGCGGCACCATCTGCTTCTCGGTCTCACGCGGCGGGTCGGTCTGCTGGTCCAGGAAAGCCGTGTTCGGGTCGCTGGCATTGCCTTTGGCGATCTGGAACGTGTAATCGACCGTCGCTCCAATTCCGCCCGAATGCCTTTTCTCGAAGGCCAGCGTGAAGCCCTTGACTTGCCCATAGTCCCGGTTGATGTACCGACCGTAGCGGATCCCCTGCAGGGTCATCTTCACTTCTGTGCCGAGCAGATTGCGGATGTCCTTGTAGTAGACCGTGGCATCCAGGGCGTAGTCCTGCCCGAGCTGCTGCTGTAGACCGATCTCGTAGATCACCGTCTTCTGAGGTTTCAGCTCGGCATTCCCCACGGTATTGAGCAGGCTGTTGGGAGGCGGCGAAGGTGTGCTCTGCAACGGGTAGATGTCGAATTCCGGGTTCACGTACAGGTACTGAAAGTTCGGGATCTGGAAAAAGTGGCCGTACGAGAGGTGGAGCGCCCCTCGGTCTGAGATCGGGTAGGCCAGCCCAAACCTCGGGCTCAGCTGATAGCTTGGCTTGGCTGAAAGGCGAGGCGAGATGTCGGGCTGGCGGAAATCTACCGGCACCTCGCCATCCGGGTCGAAGTAGTCGAAGCGGACGCCTGCGTTCACGATCAAATAGTCGAACTCCATCTTGTCCTGGACGTAGGCGGACGCCTCGATGGGGAAGTGCTCGTACCGGTTGTTGTTGAACGTCGTGATGGGGGCAATCCTTTCTGGCAACTCCGGGATCACCTCGTACTCGTGCAGCCACAGCCGATGCCGTCGCACCTCCACGCCCGTCTTGAGCTGATGCTGGCGGGTGACCTGACTGGTGAGGTCCAGCTTGCCGAGGACGGTCGTTGTGGAGCGCCGGAAGTGCCACATCTGCATGCCCCCGCTCAGGTACGCATTGGCCCCCGTGTCCTGGAGCCGCATCCGCGACACGTACCGGCTATCGAACGGGTCCTCGTACACATACTGACGGTAGCGGGTGTCAAAGTACGCCGCTTTCAGGGTGAAGAAGCTCCGATCGCTCACCACGTGGGTCCAGGAGAGGCTGTGGTCGGAACTGCGACGGAAGTGGCGGTAGTTGCCGTCCGGGTTCAGCCGGAAGCGATGGTCGTAGTACTGCATGTCCTGGCGCTGAGCCAGAAGCTCGTAGCTCAGCTTGTCCGCCGGACGAGGCCGGAAGGTCAGCTTGAGCTGGCCGGTGAGGCGGAGGTTCGGGCTCATGGGAACGGCCTCCGCCTGCTCGATGAGGCGGCGCGCCAGCTCCTCGCTGAACGAATAGACCTTGCCGTGCGACATCACCACCCACTTCGACGGATCGTCGGCGGTAAAATCCGAGTGGTCGCTGGGCACGAACACCTTCTTGCCGTAGATGTAGCCCTCGTCGTAGTAGTAGCGGCCCAGGGCGAAGAAGCTCAGTTTGCCTCCGGCCAGCGGCGCAGGCCCGCTGAGGCTGGCCTGAAGACTGTACACAGGGTTCCATCCATCGATATTCCAGAAGATGCGCCGGTGGGAACTCACGTAGTCTCCTAAATAGGCCTCCACGCGGCCCTCATACCTGTCGCTCCCCTCCTTGGTAACGATGTTCACCACGCCCGACATCGCCTGGCCGTACTCCGCGTTGAAGGTGCCGCTGATGACCTGCAGCTCTTGAATGGCGCTATTCTCCACCTCGACCGCGTACGAGCCGGAGTAGACGTCGTTCACCGGTACACCGTCGATCATGTAGACCACTTCCCCCAGGCGACCACCCCGGAAGTGGCCCTCCACCACCCCGGCCTGCAGATTGACGACGTCCTCAAACCGCTCCACCGGGAGCCTCTGGATGACGTCGGAGCCCACCACGGCCTCCGTGGAGGTGAGGTCCCTCTGGACCAACGGTCGCTCCGCCACAACCGTCACTTCCCGGCCGAGCTCAATCACCGTCCGGCGCAGCTGGAAGTTGATCGTGGTGGTCTTGTCGATGGAGATGCGGACGTTGCTCACCACCACGGGCTGATAGCCGATCATCTGGGCACGCACCGAATACACCCCCGGAGGCAGATTGAGGACCAAGTAGTTTCCCTCGAGATCCGTGGCTGCCCCCAGGGTTGTACCCTCGACGATTACGTTCACGCCGGGCAGGGGCTCACCCGTCTCCTGATCCGTAACCTTGCCCGCCAGCTTGCCGGTCGTCCCTGCGTACGCGCTGACCACTGCGGCCATTGTCAGGCCCAGAACCGCTAACCAGAGCGGGCGCCCTGTACTCATTCGACGCTCCCTCGACCTGTTTGTCGCTCAAAGATACGAAAGAGGGGCGCGGACCCGTGCCCGCGCCCCTCCCTAACTTACTTCGCCAGCACCATCTTCTTCGTGGCCACCTTGCCGACAGCCGACAGGCGCACAAGGTAGACGCCGCTGGGCAGATGGCGGCCCAGATCGTCGGTGCCGTCCCAGCTCAGGCGGTAGTCACCCGCCGTGCGATAGCCCTCGAGTAGGGTCCGCACCCTGCGCCCCGTGAGATCGAACACATCCACCCGCACCATCCCCGGGCGATCGACGGTAAACTCAATCGTAGTGCTCGGGTTGAACGGGTTTGGATAGTTCTGCTTCAGGCCGAATTCGGTGGGTACGGGCCTGCCTTCCGGACCGTCCACCTCTTCGACTCCGGTCACCAGAATGGTGACGGGCTCTACGCTGAAGTCATCGTACCAGCAGTAGCCGACGGGGAAGCTGGTAAAGCGGGCCCGGACGGAGATGCCCGCCGCGTCCTCCGGCGACTTGGAGATGACGGTGTAATAGGTCCAACCCGCGCTGTCGGCGGTCTGGTCGAAGTAGACGAACTGATCGCCGCCCGTCAGGTCCCAGGCCGTGTACAGGGGCGAGCGATGATAGAAGAAGCAGAGGCCGAGGCGATCGTTGTCGCGCTTCGGGGTAATGTAACTGGGCAAGAAACGGTCGTCGGTGTTCACGCTGTCCCAGCGCGCCCACACGGAGATCTTGTACCACTTGTTCGGCTCGACGGGAACGGGCTCGGAGTAGAACACCATCTCGTCCGCGTTATCGTCCTGCTCCCGCAGCAGCACAGAGTAGGTAC
>JAPDPT010000026.1 GCA_034506315.1 candidate division KSB1 bacterium
TGGCGCCGGACGAGCTAAGACGCCTCGGCGCCCTCGGCGAAAAAGTCGGAATGGCGTTCCAGATCACAGACGATGTGCTCGATTACGTGGGCCAACCCGACAAGACGGGCAAACCGCCTGCGCAGGATCTGAAGGAACGGAAGGTAACCTTGCCTCTCCTCAAGGCCCTCGAGCGATCCACACCGGAGGAGAGACAGCTGGTCGACTCTTTCCTGAGGAGCACGTCGGGGGACTCGGGGGCGGACCGAATTCTCGAGATCGTCCGGAGGCGCGGGGGGGCGGAGGCGGCCCTGGACGAGGCCCGGCGCTTCCAACGCCAGGCCCGCTCTCTCCTAAATTCCTTCCAACCAGGCCCACACCGCAGCGCGCTGGCCGCGTTGATCGACTTCGTGGTGGACAGAGAGAACTGATGGGGCGGAGAGTCTACTTCCCCAGCGTTGCCTTTCTTTGCCTCTCCATCTCCGGTTGCTCATCCGGCTCACGCATTCCCGTTGTGGAACAGACAAAGATGGCCATGGGCACCTTCTTCACCGTGGCCCTGTACGGCCCTGTGGAAACCCACAGGGCGGAGGAGGCCATCTCGGCAGCTTTCGACACCATTGAAGCCGTCGAGGCGTGGGCAAGCGGGAAACTCCCAGGGAGCGAGATCTCGCTCCTCGCCCAATACGCGGGAAAAGAGACGGTCAGGGTGTCCTCGGATCTGGACTCGCTCCTGCGCCTTGCTCAGCAGGTCTCCTCGGCTTCCGAAGGGGCCTTCGATGTCACGGTGGGTGCCCTCACGCACCTTTGGGGATTCGAGGACAGCCCGTCTCTCCCTCCCGACTCCGGCGCTGTGGACTCAGCCCGCGCCCTGGTGGGCTACCGTGAGCTTTGCCGGGGACCGCGCGGAGTCTTTCTTCCCCGGCCCGGGATGCGCTTGGACCTGGGGGCCATCGCCAAAGGCTGGGCCGTTGACCGGGCTTTCGAGCTCCTCCGGGCGAGGGGATTCGCGGACCTCGTCGTGGATGGGGGAGGCGACCTTCGCATCGCCTCTTCGTCGGTGACCGCCGGGAAGCGCAGGGTTTGGGTGCGCCATCCGCGGCGCGCCGGCGAGTATTTCGCCCGCTTCCCTCTCGACTCCGGTGCAGTGGCCACCTCGGGAGACTACGAGCGGTACTTCCTCTGCAAGGGTCGTCGCTTTCACCACATCCTGGATCCGCGCACAGGATGGCCCGCTTGGAGCTGCGCAAGCGTGACGGTTACCGGACCCAGCACCGCCCTCTGCGACGCCTGGGCCACAGCGATTTTCGTACTGGGACCGGAGAAGGGTCTCCAGGCGGCACGACGCATCCCCGGACTCCAGGCTCTAGTGGTTTCCGAGCACGCCGGCCGGCTTTACTGGGAGGCCACCGAGGAACTTGCGGCCATCCTTGAAGTCCTCGATGCCCAGGCGGTACGCGGCTTTCCATCGAGCTCCCTCTCAGAACCATAGGAGGAACCCATGCCCCGTACACTGGTGACAGGAGGCGCCGGTTTTCTGGGCTCTCACATCTGTGAGTATCTGCTCCGGCAGGGCCACGAGGTCATCTGTATGGACAATCTGCTCACCGGGCGCGTGGCCAATATCGAGCACCTCTACGGCGAGCGCTTCAAGTTCATCAAGCACGACGTGACGGAATACATTTTCATCGCCGGGCCCATCGATTACGTGCTGCACTTCGCCTCTCCGGCCAGCCCCGCTGACTACCTCAAGTGGCCGATCCACACCCTCAAGGTGGGGGCCCTGGGGACGCACAAGGCGCTGGGCTTGGCCAAAGAGAAAGGGGCGACGTTCCTCCTGGCCAGCACCTCGGAAGTCTACGGCGATCCCCTGGTCCACCCCCAGAAGGAGGACTACTGGGGTCACGTGAACCCCATCGGCCCGCGAGGCGTCTACGACGAGGCCAAGCGCTTCGCCGAGGCGCTGACCATGGCCTACCACCGCGCGCACGGGCTGGACACCAAGATCGTGCGCATCTTCAATACGTACGGGCCTCGGATGCGAAAGGACGATGGACGCGCCATCCCCACATTCATCGCGCAGGCGCTGCGGGGTGAGCCCATCACCGTGTACGGCGAGGGCACCCAAACGCGCAGCTTCTGCTACGTCGACGACCAAATCGAGGGCATCTACCGGTTGCTCATTTCGGACTACCACCTGCCCGTGAACATCGGCAATCCGGAGGAGATGACGGTCCGGGAACTGGCCGAGCTGATCATCCGGCTGACCGGAAGCCGGAGCCCCATTGTCAACCATCCCCTGCCCGAGGACGACCCGCGGGTGCGTCAACCCGACATCACTCGAGCCCGCCAGGTCCTGGGCTGGGAACCGAAGGTGGACATCGAAACGGGTCTGCGCCGCACCATCGACTGGTTCCGGAAAGAGCTGGGATTGGGCTGAGGGCCTCTTCCCTCCGCTCTTCGAAGAGCACGACGGACCGGGATGGAGGAACTCCGATGGAGCGGCGGCATGGCCTCCATTCCACTCGTTCAAGACAGCCGTTTTCGGAGGAACGTCTACGGTTGGACCGTGTGAGCCGGATTCTGGTGGTGCGCTTCAGTTCCATCGGGGACATCCTGCTTACCACGCCTCTCCTGCGCGTTCTTGCCGAGAAGGTGCCGGAAGTACAGATTGACTATCTCACAAAGCGTAGCTTTTCCCCTCTTCTTCACCACAATCCCCGGGTGAGCCGGATCTGGGAGCTTTCCGAGCCATACGGGCTGCGGGAGCTGTGGAGGCTGGCGCGCTTGCTCCACGGCAACCGTTACGATCTCATTGTGAACGTGCACAAGAACCTCCGCACAGCCTGGCTTCGACTTTACCTGCCGGGACGCTGGTCTACCTACCGCAAGGAGATTCTGCGGCGGACCCTCTACGTGCATCTCAAGATCCGATCGCTCGCACCGCGGAGACCGGTGCGGGAGAGGTACTTCGATGCCGTCCGGCCGCTGGGTCTCCACGACGACCACGGTCCCCTCGAGTACTACCTGACCGAAGAGGAAAGGGGGTGGGCCCAGCAAGAGCTGGGCCGGCGCGGTTTGCCCCCCGCCGGTCTTTGGCTCGGGTTGGCAATCGGTGCAGGCAGGGCGACGAAGCGCTGGCCTGTGGAACATTTCGCCCAGCTGGGGCATTCGCTACGCAAGCGATGGAACGCGGCCTTTCTCATCTTCGGTGATCGTCGCGACCATCGGGACGGCCAGTACTTGGAGAGGGAACTCGATGGGGCCGCGGTCGATTTCACTGGACAGACCGACTTGCGGCAGACGGCGGCACTGATGAGCCTGTGCGAGGCCGTGGTAAGCAACGACTCCGGCCTGATGCACCTGGCCGACGCCCTCGGTAAGAAGCTGGTGGCCGTGTTCGGGGGAACAACGCCGGAGCTGGGATTCGCTCCCCAGGGCCGGCACGTCAGAATTGTGGAGCGAAAGGAGGTTCGCTGCAGGCCGTGTTCCCATATTGGGAGGAATCGATGCCCTCGCGGTCATTTCCGGTGCATGAGAGACGTGCGTCCCGAAGACGTGGAGGCGGCCGTCACCTCCCTGTTGGACAGCGGGAACCCGCCCGAGGGACGGAGGCACGCCTCCTGGCCGAGCGCATCGCCCGCCTGAGCCTGGAGAAGAAGGCCCAGGATGTGGTGATCCTCGACCTGCGCAAGATCACAAGCATCACCGACTTTTTCGTGATCTGCACGGGCGAGACGGACGTCCAGGTGAAGGCGATCACGGACCATATCGAGGAGGAGCTGGAAAAGGACAACATCCGCGCCTGGCACCGCGAGGGCTACGAGTACCTGCGCTGGGTCCTCCTGGACTACGTGGATGTGGTTGCCCACGTCTTCCAGCCCGAGACACGGGCTTATTACTCCCTGGAATCGCTTTGGGGCGACGCGGAAATCACGGAAGTGAGCGATGAGGATTGACCACTACCTGCG
Organism: candidate division KSB1 bacterium; assembly: GCA_034506315.1. GTDB lineage: Bacteria > Zhuqueibacterota > Zhuqueibacteria > Oleimicrobiales > Geothermoviventaceae > Zestofontihabitans. Next base: position 3,951 of record JAPDPT010000026.1, read on the forward strand.
GGAGACTCTGGCTGATCGTCTGCGGAAACTGGGGGTGGAGCGGGACCCAGAGGCCATTCCTCTGGACAAACCGAAGCTGCCTGAGCACGGGGACATTGCGGCCACCATCGCACTGGAGCTGGCCCGTGAGCTCCGCCGCCCTCCCCGGGCTATCGCGGAGGCTCTGGTCGCCGAACCCTTCCACCCGGACTACGTCGAGTCGGCGGAAGTCGCAGGCCCAGGTTTCGTCAACTTCCGCGTCTCGAAGGTGTACTTGCGTCGACTGGTGGCGGATATTGTGGCTCAGGGCCAGTCCTACGGCCGCTCCACCTGGGGCCACAACCGAAAGGTGCAACTGGAGTTCGTAAGCGCCAATCCCACAGGTCCGCTGAACGTGGTGAGCGCGCGGGCCGCGGCGGTGGGCGACGTCCTGGCCAATGCGCTGGCCGCCGTGGGCTTTCAGGTACAGCGGGAGTACTACATTAACGACGCCGGCCGACAGGTGCGGCTTCTCGGGATGAGCGTCAGCTCCCGCTACATGGCCCTGTTCGGCTACGACGAACCCTTTCCCGAAGAAGGGTACCACGGCGACTACGTACGGGACCTTGCTGCAGAGATCCGGGACGAATTCGGGGATCGTTTCGTGCACCTGCCGCCGGAGGAGCGTCATCAGGAGTTGGCCCGCCTTGCCCTGGAAAAGATGATCCGCCAGCACCAGGAGGCCATGGCGGCCTACCGTGTGCACTTCGACGTGTGGTTCCGCGAGAGCGAGCTTCGCCGGGCCAACGCGCACCTCGAAGTTCTGGAGGATTTCCGGCGTCGCGGGCTGGCCTACGAGCAGGACGGCGCCATCTGGTTCCGCGCCAGCCAGTTCGGGGACGAAAAGGACCGGGTGCTCGTAACCCGCGAGGGCGAGCCCACCTACTTCCTGGTGGACATCGCCTACCATCGCAACAAGTTCGCTCGCGGCTTCGACCTCGTTTACGATTTCTGGGGACCGGACCATCATGGCTACATTCCCCGCATGAAGGCCGCCATCATGGCCCTCGGAATCGAGCCCGAGCGCTTCCAGGTCAACATCATCCAGCAGGTCAACCTGCTGCGCGGCGGCGAGGTGGTTAAGATGTCGAAGCGGGCAGGGCAGATCATCGAGATGGCCGAGCTCATCGAGGAAGTCGGGGTAGACGCCGCCCGCTTCTTCTTCCTGATGCGCAAGATGTCCGCCCCCTTGGACTTCGACATCGACCTCGCCAAACAGCAGTCCGAGGAGAACCCCGTCTACTACGTTCAGTACGCACACGCCCGCATCTGTAACATCCTGCGCTTCGCCGAGGAACGGGGCCTTCGGCTGCCCCGGCAAGCCAACCTCGACCGGTTGCAGGAGCCGGAGGAGTTGGAGGTAATCAAGAGCCTGATGGATTTCCCGGAAGTCGTTTCAGGAGTCGCTCGCTTCCTCGAGCCGCACCGTTTGACTACTTATCTACAGGAGCTCGCGGCGACGTTCCACCGATTCTATCACCGCCATCGTGTGGTGGGCGACGATCCGGAGCTTTCCGCCGCCCGCCTGCTCCTCACAGAAGCAGTCCGCATCGTTCTGGCCAACGGGCTGCGGTTGATTAACGTCTCCGCCCCCGAGCGAATGTGAAAGGCCTCTGCAGAAACGGGAGGGCGCAATGAGCGTGGTCGTGGTCGGTTCGGTGGCCCTGGACAGCGTGGAGACGCCCGCGGGAAAGGTCGAGGAGGCGCTCGGCGGCTCTGCCCTCTACTTCGCCGCTGCCGCAAGTCTCCTGGCGCCAGTCAAAGTCGTCGGGGTGGTCGGCCAAGATTTTGACCACCGGCAGATCGAGTTCCTCCGGCAGCGGGGCGTCGACTTCGAAGGCCTTGAAGTACAGGAGGGGAAAACCTTCCGCTGGGGAGGCGTGTACCACTCGAATCTCAACGAGCGAACAACGCTGTTCACGCACCTCAACGTGTTCGAAGGCTTCTCCCCCAAGATCCCCACAAGCTACGTCGACTCCCCGTTCCTTTTCCTGGCCAACATCCACCCCAAACTCCAGCGCGAGGTGCTGGACCAGATGCGACGGCCGCGCTTTGTGGCCATGGACACAATGAACTACTGGATCACTGGATCCCCGGAGGAACTCCGCCAGGTTCTGCGCCGGGTGGATCTTCTGGTCATCAACGACGAGGAGGCTCGCCAGCTCACCGGTCTGTATCCTCTTGCTCAGGCCGCCTCTGCCATCCAAGCCATGGGACCCAAGGCCGTGGTCATTAAGAAGGGCGAGCACGGAGCTCTCCTGTTCCATGGAAAGAGAGCCTTCTCTGCGCCTGCCTACCCGCTGGCGCGGGTGGTGGATCCAACGGGCGCCGGCGATACCTTTGCGGGCGGCCTGATGGGCTACCTGGCCTGGAAAGGAGACACGAGTTTCGAAACCCTGAAGCAGGCCGTGATGGTGGGAACCGCCCTTGCCTCCTTCTGCGTCGAGGATTTCAGCCTCAGTGGCCTGGAGCGGATCACGCTGGCCGATGTGCAGCAGCGACTGCAGGACCTCTACGAGCTGACCCGCTTTGAGATCGATTTGGCCTGAGGGAAGTTCCATGTCCACGGCTCCTGCCCATCGGTCGCGCCGATTCCCCGTAGGACGGACCCACCGCCACTGTCCCGCCGCGCGGCCACCTGGAAGCGCGTGCTTTGTCCTCGGGCAAGGTGATGGGTGCAGTGCGCCGATCCCGGCCGCGCCCCCCATGGTCGTAGAAAAGCGCCCAGGCCCATGATCCAGGTGCGCAACCTTACGGTGGAGTTCTCGCAGCCGGACGGTTCTCGCGTCCGGGCCGTAGACGGCGTCAGCCTCGACATCCGCGAGGGCGAGCTGGTGGGTCTGATCGGACCGAACGGGTGTGGCAAAAGCACCCTCGTCCGCTGCCTGAACGGATTGGTGCGCCCTACCGCCGGGCGTGTGCTTGTGGACGGATTGGACACCGAGGATCCTCGCCACCTCATCGAGATCCGGAGACGGGTGGGGATGGTGTTCCAGAACCCTGACAACCAGATGGTGGCCACAAGTGTCGAGAGGGAGATCGCCTTCGGGTTGGAAAATTTGGGCGTCCCTCGGGAGGAGATGCACCGGCGGGTGGAGGAAGCCCTGGATCGCTTTGACCTTCGGGCCTACCGGCATCAGCCCCCTCACCTCTTGAGCGGCGGGGAGAAGCAGCGCCTGGCCATTGCCAGCGTGGTGGCCCTGCGCCCTCGCTACCTCATCCTGGACGAACCCACGTCCGTGCTCGATCCCCCCGGCCGCGCGCAGGTCCTCAAGCTCGTGCGAGAGCTCGTGGAGGAGGATCCGCAGCGCGCCATCGTTTTCATCACCCAGTTCCCCGAGGAGGTCGAATCGTTTCCGCGTCTGCTCGTGATGCACCAGGGCCGCGTGGTCCTGGATGGCGAGCCTAAAGGAATCTTCGCCCGGGTCGATATGCTACTCAGGATCGGCCTGGAGCCGCCCGTGGAGTACCTCGCGGAGCAGATCTGGGCCGCAACCCCCTGGGGTGCGAGAGAGAAAGACGCAGGGACGAGGACCTCTGAGGCAAATGGCGAATCCAGGTCCACAGCAGCCGGACACTCGTAAAGCAGCAATTCCGCAGGTCAACAAGGGGGCCCGGGGAGAGAGCTATCCGGGGGGCGAAAACTTTGCGGACATCGAGTGGCTGCTGCGAGCATCCCCGGGGCCTCCCGAGGAGCCGATCTTCGAGGACGCCGACGAGGCCCGCGAAGAACCCGCTCCCCTCCTTTCTCCGGTCCATATCGACCCGGAAAGTCTCCACGCCTCCGAAAAGCAGCTGCGCGAGTTGCTTGAGTTCCTGGGGCTGGAGGAGGCGATTCCCTCCGAGACGGAAGTGTCCTCCCTGGTCGAGCCGGCTGAGTCGGGGGCCGGTGATCTCTCCGAGGCCCAGCTGGAGAGCCCTCCCCTCCCAGACTTTGACCTAATGGAGGGAACACCCGCTCCGACCGAAGGCCAAGACCCGTTAGCCGATGTCCTGATCCCTCAGGAATCCTCCGACGACTCCGAGTCCTTCATTCGGGACGTATTGGAGGATCTCCTTCCGCCTGACGCCGAGCAGGTTCTGTCGAGCTTCGAAGGGCTCGGCGAGCCGGAAAGCGAAAAAGCTCCCACCCCGTCGAGGGAGTCCCCTTCGGCCGAGGAGGCGAGAGGAGCTCCGGACTCCGTCGCCCCGCTGCCAAGCTCGGGACGACGTGCTGTGGACGATTTCCTGGCCGCGCTGGAGCTTGCGCCGGACCCGGGTCTCCCGGAAGGAACCGGACCCGATGCTCCGCCCCAGCCCATTCTGCCCCGAGCTGAGGATTCGGAGGGACAAGAGCCACGGGGTTCTGTGACCGCAGCGGCCTCAGGCCCGGCGGAACGACCGCCGGAGGCAGAGCTGCCCCCTGAGATCGGCCTGGAGGAAATTGCGCAGCGGTTCGAGACCGCGTGGGCCGACGCCGAAGCCAGCGAAGCCACGGAAGATTCGGTCGAGATTGTTCTCCACCAGGACGTTCCGCGCCCGGGGATCCTGCACCGGTTGGGCTTCCGGGAGGTAGATCGACGCCTCGGGATTGACATTGGCAGCAGCGAGATCACCTTCGTCTGCCTGGCCAAGAGGGGCCGGCGCTACGACCTGGAGGCCTATGGCATCCTTCCCTTCCGCCGCCTGGGGGAAACCGGCGATGCCTCCGGCGCCATCTTGCGGACCCTGCAAAGCATCCTCGCCGAACGGCAGATTCGCCAGGCTCCGGTGGAAGCGAGCGTGCAGATTGCGGAGACGGCCGTCCGCATTCTCGAATTGCCCAAGCTCCCGCGCAAGGAAACCCTACGGGCCATCTCCTGGACCCTGAGAAAGGACCTGCCCTTCCCCGCCGAGGAGGCGGAGATGGTCTTTCGCCCCATGGCCGAGGGCTCCTCAAAGAGGCAAACGCTCCTGGTCGTAGCCGCGGAGCGGGAAAACCTGCTGAAGCATGCCCGCCTCTTGCAAGCAGCAGGCGCCCACCTCTCAGGCATCTATTCCGCTTCGGTCGCCCTGTTCGAGCTTTTCCGCCGCACCAAGCTCCTGCGCTCCGACGCCTGCCAGGTACTGGTGAACATCGGCACCCTTCACACGCAGATTCTCTTTATTCAGAACGGTCGACTGGCTTTCGAGCGAACGATCACCACGGCCCTGGACGATTTTCTAGGTGCCCTTACCGAAACCCTCTTCTACGAGGGGCAGAGCCGGTCGCTCGGGCAACGGGAGGCCTTCTGGATCCTGCGACGCTACGGGGTAGCAGGCTTTGGCGCCGGCGAAACGACGACGGACGGCGTCCCGCTGAACGACATTGCCATCTCCGTTCGGCCCGTGCTCGAGAAGTTCACCAGCGAACTCAGCCGTTCGCTCGACTACTTCCGAAGCAAATTCGGCGTCACCTCGTTTGAGCGGATCTGGGTGTGTGGGATCGGGGCCACCGTCCTGAACCTGAGTCGCATCCTGGAGAGCGAGACGGGACTGCCTACCTCCTGCTTCCATCCGTTTCTGCCGGAGACCGGGCTCCCGATCCACTCCTCCCTGGAGGGGCTGGACGAGTACGCCCCCTCCTTGGTGGTACCGCTTGGGCTTGCCCTCGGGCCTGCCCAGGAGCTGAACCTCTTGCCCCGCCACCTGCGGCGAAGCCGGAGCATCCAGTACGCGCACAAAGCCCTCGCCTACGGTGCGCTCTTCGGTCTCCTGGGAATGGGCCTCCTTTCCGGCATCGTCCGGTACGACAAGACCATCGAGCAAAATGAGCTGGCTGCGGTCCGGGATCAGTACGAAGCCCTGGTACGACACCAAGAAGAGCTCCAGCGCTTGCAGCAGATCTGGACCCGGATCGGTCGGGACTTGAAGGGGCTCCAGGAGGCGCTGCCTTCGGAGCCGCTCCTGCCCCTCTACCTCCACGCGCTCTCCAAATTGACCCCTGCTAAGATCGCCCTGACCAGCGTCGAAATTGTGGAGCGCGAGGAGGCAGTCCAGCAGATGCGGCAGGTGGTGAGCGACGACGCACTGGCCTTCGTGCGGCTCAAGGGAGTCGTCCTCCCCGACCCTCCCCGCGAGGGCACCCATTTGGCCCATTTCCTGGTGGCCTTGCGCACCTGCGGCCTCTTCGCCAACGTGCGGGTGGAGGAAAACCGACCCAGTGAGAATTCGCGGATCGGCGCCGAATTCTCGATCATTGCCGAAATACCGAAGGGGATAGCGCCTTGAAGAAGCCGCGTTGGGACAACCCGTGGGTTCGAATCGGCTCGATTGCGGCCATCGAGCTCGTCGTGATTCTGGGCTGGTACGTCCTCTACTTCCATCCTGCGAGGCGTCAGGTCCATCACCTGCGCGAGCAGCGAAATCTGCTTCGAAACAAGGTGCACGCCGCCGAAGTGGCCGCCATCCAGGTGCAGCAGCTGCAGGCGCGGATCGACAGCGTGCAACGCGAAATCAGCGCCGTTCGCCATCGCCTCGTCGCGCTTCAGAGTCTCGACGAAGTCGTGGCCAGGCTGGCCGAACACGCCCGTGCCCGCGGCTTCTCCTTCACCTCCGTCGAACCCGACTACCGCGTGCTGGTGGAGGGAAAGTTCGAGGGCCCCGTGGGGAAGTTGCCCGTCCGGATCCAGGGGACCGGACAGTTCTTTGCGGTCGGACAGTTTCTGGACACTCTGGGAGAGCTCGACTTCCTGTTCGAACCTACAGGGACTACGCTTCAGTACGATCCCAGCCTCTACCCGAAGTTGAGGGTGTATCTTTCGGGGGTGCTCTATCTTCGGGGTTCTGAGTTCCCTGAGGCTGGCGAAACCTCGGGCGCAATTGGCCAGATGTAGGGAAAGCGGATGCGCAAGCTGAAGCGCAGCGAACAGGTTCTTCTGGCAATCCTCGGGCTGGTGGTGCTCGTGGTCGTTGCCCTGCAAATGCGTTCGGGAGGCAGCAAGAAACCGATCGCACCGGCCAGGGCAACGCGGGCGATCGCGCGGACGGCCCGAGCCGCCGCCTCCGAGCTGGGGGTCGTCTCGCCGACGCCCAAACACCACCCAATTTCCCCTGCCATTCGCCAGATGTTTGCAGGCTGGGGACGAGATCCCTTCGCGGGCGCCCATCGGGTGGCACCGGCAGATACGGTCAAGCAGGAGCCGGATAGCCTGGAGCTGGCGTGGAAGGGAATCCTGCGAACCCCGCGCGGCAGTCTGGTCATGGTGGGGCCGTACATCCTGGCCGAGGGGCAGCGGGAGGGAGAGCTGGAGCTCTTGAAAATCGAAAGAGATTACGTAATCTGCCGATTTAGAGGGAGGACCTTCACGCTCTTCCGTCCCGATAGGGAGAAGTGACCGAGGCTCGCAAAATGGACTCGAAGAGAGCACAGGGTTGGAGGTTCGGCGCGCTTGCCGCGTTGGCGCTCGCGTGCACAGCCGGAACAGCCACCGCCCAAGCGAGGTTGCAGGCCATCGTGCCGGTCCAACCGCAGACCTTCCATCTGCAGATCAGCCATCTCACAACCTACAGCAGCCAGGCAGACCCCTCTGGTCGGAACTGGGCGCTTCTGCTTCACCGCACACGGAGCGAGGTCGGTTGGGAGAAACAGGCGTTCGACGAGGGGCTTGTCTCGGTCATCGAGGTTCACCCCGTGCGGCAGGAACCTCCTGCCACAGCAGTGGTTTTTCGCCTCCGGTCCCCGGGATTGCTCCGGGTGGAGTGTGTCCCCTCGGGAATGAGAGTGACCTTCGTCGACCCATCGAACGACACCACAAGCCGCCCAAATCACGTGGAAGTGCCGCGCACACGGCCTCCCGAGCCACAGCAAGAATTGCAGAGCCTGCAGGAGAGGCTCGCTCAGGGCCGGTTGATCTCCCTGGACGTGTTCGACGCCGAGATCAGCAACGTCCTGAGGATGCTGGGCCGGCAAAGCGGGGTCAATATCGTCGCCGGAAGCGACGTGACGGGCAAGATCACGGTGAGCCTGCACGACGTCACTCTGGACCAGGCCCTGGAGAACATCCTCAAGGCCAACGGCTACACCTACGTCATTGATGGCGATGTGATCCGCGTAAAGAAGGTGGATCAGCTGGGTCTGGGCGAAATGGCCACAAAGGTCTACCGGCTCCGCTACATCGACGCCCGGGCCCTTCGGGACGCGGTAGCCGAAGTGCTTTCGCCGAACGCCAAGGTCTTCGTGTTCTCCACGAACTTCCAGAGCGGCGGCTCTGCAGGACCCACAGGCCCGGCGGCCGGGCAGACAACGCGCTCCGGAACCGGCCTGCAGGCGGCCCGACGCTCCAGCGTACTCATTGTCACTGACCTCGTGGACAATATCCGGCACGTGGATCGGATTGTGGAAGCGTTGGACATCCCCTCGCCGCAGGTGATGATCGAGGCCAAGCTGATCGAACTGAGCCCCGGACAGACCGGGAGTCTGGGGATCGACTGGACGAAGGCCATCACCGTGAGCCTGTACGGAGACAGGCTGGGAGAGGGGGGGACGACGCGACCGTACTCTGCCTTGGCCGATCTACCGCACGGGAAAATCCGATACGCGACCCTCTCGGCCTCGGAATTTGCCGCCGTCCTGAACTATCTGCGGGAAAACACGCAGTCCAAGCTCATCTCCAATCCCCGAATCATCGCCGCCGACAACGAGGAATCGGTGATCAGCGTCGGCGAGACCTTCCCCGTGCCTCAGATCAACCGGGGCGTCGGAGGCCAGGGGGATATCGTCACCTTCGAGTACAAGGACGTCAACATCTCGCTGCGGGTGACCCCGCACGTCTCCGGCGACCAGACGATCACCATGTTCGTGAACCCCGTGATCGAAGAAGTGACCGGCGAGGTGGTCATCGACAAGAACCGGGCCCCCATCACCTCGAAGCGATCGGTGGAGACGGTGGTCACCGTGAAGGACGGGGAGACGGTGGTGATCGGAGGGCTGATCAAAGAGAACCGCTCCGAGACGGTGAGCAAGATCTGGCTGCTCGGCGACATCCCGTTGCTTGGCCATTTGTTCCGGAACAAGAAGACGGAGCGGAAACAGACAGACCTGCTCATTTTCTTGACCCCTCACATCCTGGGGGCGCCTTAGTCTCGCGCTTTGCCGGTCCGCCATTCCCAGCCAAGGGGCATCCCCAAGGACGACGACATGGACAAGGTCGTTCTCGACAAGCTCCTGGCGCTTGCGGTAGGCCAGCAGGCCAGCGATATCCACCTTTCTGCAGGTTGCCCCCCCATTTTGCGGATTCACGGAAGGCTGCGTCGTCTGAAGGCCGATCCGATTCCTCCGGAGGCCATGGCGAGCCTTCTGGACTCGCTGCTCACCGAGGCGCAGCGAGAGCAGTACCATCGCGATCTGCAGATCGACCTGGCCTACGAGGTGCCGGGGGTGGGACGCTTCCGCTGCAACGCCTATCGGCAATCCCGCGGCGACGCCCTGGCCCTTCGGGTCATCCCGGAACGCATCCCGGTCCTCGAGCAGCTCGGCGCTCCGGCCGTCCTCGCCTCGTTTGCCCGTCTGCGCAAGGGGTTGGTTCTGGTCACAGGGCCGACCGGTTCCGGCAAGTCCACTACCCTGGCGGCCTTGATCGACCGCATCAATGAGGAGCGACACGACCACATCATCACGATTGAAGACCCCATCGAGTACGTCCATCGCCCGAAGAACTGCCTGATCAACCAGCGGGAGCTTGGGTCACACACCCGCTCCTTCGCCGATGCCCTGCGCGCCGCTTTGCGGGAGGACCCTGACGTCATCCTCGTGGGCGAGATGCGAGATCTGGAGACCATCGCCCTGGCCCTCACGGCCGCAGAGACGGGTCACCTCGTGTTTTCCACCCTGCACACCATCAACGCCCCCGAGACGGTCAACCGCGTGGTGGACGTATTCCCAGCCGCCCAGCAGGCTCAAATCCGCTCCCTCTTCGCCAACTGTGTCGCGGGGGTGATCTCGCAGTGCCTTCTTCCGCGGAAGGACGGAAAAGGGCGGGTGGCTGCCTTTGAGGTCATGGTGGCCACCACCGCCGTCCGAAACCTCATCCGGGAGGCCAAGAGCCATCAGCTCCCCTCGGTCATCCAGACCAGCGGCGACGTGGGGATGCAAACCATGGAACAGGCGATCCAGAAGTTGGTGGACCAGGGCCTGGTGGACCCGGCCGAAGCCCGCTCTTACCTTGCCCCAACCGACAGCTTGCGGAAGGCCAACGCCGCCTGAGTTCACTCTCCTTGCATTTCTGCCAGTCCCTCGCTAAGCTCATTCCGTAGGGCCAGAAACTTATTGCCGCCGTGTTACCTCCGCCCCTACCGCAAGGGGCAGCGAGAGCCTTTCTGGGGGGCCAGCAACTGTTGCCGTGCGGCAAGGGGTAGCCGCTGCGGGACCCAAGCTTGAGGCTTTCGAATGGATGAGGCAAAGATCATCCCCGAAGATCTGGTGACCGCCAAGGAGCTGGCTGACCTTCTCCAACAGGAGGAGTACTCGGCTCAAGTCGACGAGGATGGCGAGGTCCGAGTGACGATGGGGGAAGGCACTTTCGTGTACATCGCCATCGATACCGTGCGGCGGCTCCTCAAGTTCTACACCCTCTTTCGCTTCCGCCCCAACGCCCCCCTGGCCAGCAAGCTGACTCTTGTGAACCGGATGAACGACGAGGTAATCTTCGTGCGCTTTTCCATGGCGGCCACCGACATCCTTTTCACCGATTATTTCCTGAGCTACGACGGTGGGCTCCTGTGGCACCAGTTCCTACGGAGCCTTGCCTGGTTTAGCCGTGTGGCCGTGAGCGCAGTCGCCGAGTTCGACGAGGATGACCTGGTGCAGTGAGCCCGACCCCTTGGCCCCCCGTTCCTCGGTCCCACCGGCCCTGCGGGGAACCCCACGAATGCCGAGGCGTTCGAGAAGTGCTGTTCGATAAGGTAAAGAAGGCCCCTGACCTGCCGATACCATCCGATGGGGTCAAATGGCTTGACAGAGTGTGCGGGGGTTGGTATATTCCTTTGAGCACGGGATCGGAGTTCGGACGGAATTTGTCGCGCGGAGGGTGAAGGCGACCGTTCGCTAACGGTTTCCTCCGGAAGTACCTCGAAGCTACGGACAGAAATTCGACAACGTGGTCTCCCGAAGGCACAGGAGGCGAGGTATTTCCGAGCGCCGCGAGCGGGTCGCGCCCTCTGCTTCCGATGGGCCGAATGGCTGGAGGTTGTCCCGCTGGGCGAGGGGAGGCCAAAGTCATTCGGTTTTTTGTTGTCGTGAGTCCACCACGCTGGGTGAACGGAGGTCAGAGCGATGAAGAAAAAGTGGGCGGTTATCCTGGCCGGGGCCGTGCTTGGCGCCGGGATCGCGCCTCAAGTCATGGGCATCACTGAATCGGCGGTTCCTTTCCTGTTGATCAGCCCAGGGGCCAGGGCTTCAGGAATGGGCGAGGCCTTCGCAGCCGTGGCCGACGACGCCACGGCTGTGTTCTGGAACCCGGCTGGCCTGGCCTTCCAAAGGGGCCGCGAGATCACTCTGATGCACGCCAATTGGCTGCCCCAGCTCACCAATGACATGTTCTTCGACTTCGCAGCCTACCGGCAGTCGGTGGAGGGCCTCGGCACGTTCGGGATTAATGTGACCTATCTGAATATGGGCAAACAGTACATCACCGGCGAGGAGAGCCCGGATATTCTCGGGGAGTTCACCAGTTTCGATTTCGCGGTGGCGCTGACCTACGGGACCCTCGTGAGCAAGAACACAGCCGTCGGAGTCGGGCTGCGCTACATCCGAAGCAACCTCTCGCCGGTGGGCGCCGGCGCGGAGCGCGGGGAAGGCAAGGCCAACGCCTTTGCTGTAGATCTGGCCTTCCTGTACAGAGCCCCGTGGCTGGAAGGCTTCCGTATCGGCGCCAACCTCTCCAACATGGGGCCCAAAATCACCTACATCGACGCCGCCCAGGCGGACCCACTGCCCACCAACTTGAAGCTCGGCCTCAGCTACGATCTGGTGAACTCGCAGTACAACCGGCTCACGCTGGCGGCCGACGCCAACAAACTCCTCGTCCGCCGCTACAAGGACGGTACCTCCGACCCCTTCTACAAGGCGATCTTTACGGCGTGGACCGATGAACCCCTCGGCACCGAGTTTCGGAATATGATCTACAGCGGGGGCGTGGAGTACGTGTATTCGAATCTCTTCGCCCTGCGCGGGGGGTACTATTACGATCAGGAGGGCCAGGTCAAGTACGCTACCTTCGGCGCCGGGATCCAGTATCACCTCTACCGGTTTGACTTCGCGTACGTCTCGGCGAAGGAGGGGCATCCGCTGTCTGACACCATGCGTTTTTCCTTGACGATCGGCTTCTGAGGGAACCCGCCGGGCGACGGTGGGTTCGCAGGGCAAGGGTGCGAGGGAAGGGCGGGCCGTGCATCCTTGCCCTTTTTGTCACCTCCGGGCCAAGGACCTGACCCCGCCTGCCGAATGGACGAGGTGAATTGCGACGGTGGAGCCTCAACCCCAAGTGCTCGAAATCGGGCGACCGGTTGCTTTCCCACGCGCCTCAAAGGTTTTCCGAAGGGTGCCGCTCAGCCTCTTCTTCCTCGTCGGGCTTGTGACCAACCCGCAGATAGGCCACGTAGCTGAGACGACGCTCCCCAAGCCCCCTGCCACCCAGTACCGCCTCCCCCCGTCGGCGAAGGGGCCGGGAATCCAGCTCAAACTCCCCGCTGCGTCCGCGCGTAGTAGCCCGGGGATCTCCGACTCGATTCGGGTGCTGGCGATCCGGGTGGAGTTCCAGCCCGACAACGTTTCGACCACAACCGGCAACGGTACGTTCGATCTCTCCACTCCCCAGTCCACGGTAATAGACCCCCCGCCACACGATCGTCCGTACTTCGAGGCGCAGCTTCTGGCCCTTTCAAACTACTTTCGCTCGGCATCGGGCGGTAAGTTGGTCATTGTGGGGGAAGTCTATCCCGTCGAGCGGACATCCGCCTACCGACTCCCTCATCCCATGGTCTATTACCATCCCCCGGAGGCAAGCTCGGATCCTTCACTCCGTGACCGCCGTCTGGCTGAGCTTCTGCGCGACGCCGTGGCTCTGGCCGACGCCGATTCCAGCGTCCATTTCGAGGGCAGGGATTGCGTCATCGTCTTCCATGCCGGGGTCGGGCAGGATTTCGCGTTCGACTTCGATCCGACCCCCAACGACATCCCCTCGGCGTTTCTGGACTCGACAACGCTCGCCTCCGCACTGGCCGAAGGCCAGCCGTGGTCCGGCATTCCGGTAGAAGGCGGAAGCCAGTTCGTGAAGGAAGGCATCCTCCTCCCGGAAACCCAGAGCCAGGAGGGATATCAGATCGGCCTCCTCGGTACTGCCTGCCTCCTCTTCGGAAGCTGGCTAGGGCTTCCGGCCTTGTGGAACACAGACGACGGCTCTCCCGGCATTGGCATGTGGGGACTTATGGACCAGGGGTCGGGGAACGGATCGGGCCTGCTTCCGGCTTACCCTTGTGCCTGGAGCCGCGTGTTCTTGGGGTGGTGCGAACCCATCGTAATCGACAGAGGCGACCACTTACCGGTTGCCGCGTGGAAAGCACGGGACCCGCACAAGATCTACAAGATCCCAATCAATGACCACGAGTATTTCCTCATCGAGAATCGCCAGCGCGATGTGAACCGGGACGGGATCGCCCTGGGCCGCGACGTCCATGGCAATCGGGTGGAGCTCAAGTTCGATTCCAACGGCCGGCTCCAGATCCTGCACGAAGGCACCCTCGGCGTGATCACGCAGGTGGACGAGTACGATTTCGGGCTTCCCGGCAGTGGCATCCTGATCTGGCACATCGACGAGGAGGTGCTCCGCCGCCATCTCGCCTCCAATCGCGTGAACGCAGACCCCAACCACCGGGCCGTCGACTTAGAGGAGGCCGATGGAGCTCAGGACATCGGCCAATCCTACGGCCTCCTCTCCCCTGGGTCGGGCTCCCAGAGCGGGGTTCCGGAGGACGCCTTCTGGTCCGGGAACCAAATCCACAAGCTGGTTAACAATTCCGCAGAAGTGGCTTTCACTCCCTACACAGAGCCCAACTCTCACAGCTATTCGGGGGCCGCTTCGCAGGTCTTTGTAACAAACTTCTCGGACCTCGATTCCGTCATGTTTTTCTCCGTACGACGAGAAGGGCTGAAGCAGGGCTTTCCCGTTCACGCGGGCGCCGAGCTTGAAGCCCCTCCGCTGGTGGCAGACCTTGACGACGATGGGGCCGACGAAATTGTGGCCGCCACACGCGACGGCCGACTGTGCTGCTGGCGTGGGGACGGCCGCCCCTTCCTCCCTACCGATCAGAAGATCGGCGTGGTCGGCGTCGGTCACGATACCACCTGGTACCCGGATGCGACCTTTTTCCGGAGCAACGCTACGGAGCGGCCGTTGAACCCTGTCCTCGGCCGTAATGCTTACGGTCCGCTCCTCTTCTGGGGAGTCGGCCGACGGATGTGGGCGCTGGTGCCGCAGGCAGATGGTCCCTCCAACCAGGCGGTACTCTTGCCCGATTCTGTGGACCTGCCCCAAGGCCATCCCCTGCGCTCCTGGGTCCGGGCCGACGGAACGGCGCTCACCCTTTACCCCAGGCGCGGGTTCCTGAGGTTTGTCGAACTGGCTCCTGATCTCTCGCCCCTGGTTTTGGAAGCGGCAGGGCCCGAGAGCCTTTTCGACGCGGTTTTCGTATCGGCGCAGGGCTGCTTCGTCGTGGACGGCAACGGCAAGCTTTGCGCCTACGATGCGGATCTCCAGTTGCGGTGGTCCGCCCGCCTGGCCGACGGCCCAGCCCACCTCGGCGCGGGCGACCTTGAAGGCGACGGGATCCCCGAACTTGTCGCCCTGTCCGCGCGCGGCGTGGTGGACGTCTGGACGGCCGAAGGCGTTCGCGCCCCAGGTTTTCCCTCGGGCCCGTTCGGCCCCTGTTCCGGCTGGCCTGTTCTGGGCGACATAGACGGGCTGGGTGGGTTCGAGATCGCATTCGTCACCGAAGACGGACACGCCTACGTCCTGGACCGCGGCGGCCTTCCGCTGCGGGGCTGGCCTGTTCCCCTCCGCTGGCCAGGAACAGGTACGACCGGCGGGGGTGTCGCGCGGTCGGTAACGCCGGTCCTCGTGGACCTGGACGGAGACGGAGCTGCCGACCTGCTGGCGCCGGACGGGGAGGGCCGCCTCCACGCCCTCCGCTCGGACGGACGATCGCTGCCGGGCTTCCCGCTGGCCACATCCACGGCGGTGGCGGGTATCGCGGTGGGCGACACCGACGGCGACGGACTCGCGGAGCTCGTGGTGGCTGGGTCGGAAGGACTTATTTACTCCTGGGATACCAGCGCGCCGACCACGGCTGCAAGCTGGCCCCACCCTCTTGCGGATGCCTATGCTACTGGCGTCGCCCGAGGAGGAGCCAACCCGCCACGCCCTCCCTCCGGGGCCGGAACCCTTTTGGTGGCCGGAAGCGCCCACTGCTACCCGAACCCCACTGGGGGGCAGCAAGCACACCTGCGCTTCACCCTCAAGAAAGGGGCTGAGGTCAAGGTGGAAATCTTTGACCTCGCCGGCCGTAAGGTGGCCGAGGTGAAGGGGCAGGGACGGGGTGGACTCGAGAATGAGTTGTTGTGGAACACCAAGGATGTGGCTCCTGGTGTGTACTTCGCCAGGCTCACTGCGAAAGCCCAGGGAGCGAGCGAGTCCGCCATTGTGAAGATCGCCGTCACTCCCTGACGGGCGCACCCCAGCGCGCGAACAAGGGACTAACAGGGATGGGAATGCCAAGCCACGTTGCGGGTCTCGAGGCGCGCCACCCAACGACGCGGTGGCTTTGCCGGCTCGGGCTGGTCACCGTGCTTACGGCTGTGACAAGCAAGGTCACGGCTCAGTGGGAGGGGTACAATCACCCTGAGCTCCGCTGGTTCACGCTATCCACACCGCATTTTGAGGTGCACTTCCACGAAGGAACGGAGCGCACCGCGCGCGAGGTAGCCCGTATCGCAGAAGCAGTCTACGAGCCGATCACCGACCTCTACGGCTACCGGCCAGAGGGCAAGGTTCACTTCATTATTCGCGACCACGACGACAATTCGAACGGCGCTGCCTACTATTACGATCAAAAAATCGAGATCTGGGCGCCGGCTTTGGACTTCGAGTTGCGCGGAACCCACCAGTGGCTGCCCAACGTCGTCACGCACGAGTTCAGCCACCTCGTCTCCTTGGGTGCCGCGCGCAAGCTCCCGCGTCGCGTTCCGGGTCTGTATGTGCAGTGGATTGGCTACGAGAAAGAGAGGCGCCCCGACGTCATCTACGGATACCCCAACCGGATCGTCTCGTACCCGCTCCCCGGCACGACTGTCCCCATGTGGTTTGCCGAAGGCATGGCTCAGTACCAGCGCGGCGGGCTGGGGCACGATTACTGGGATACGCACCGGGACATGCTGTTGCGGACGGCCGTTCTTGCCGATAGCCTGCAGTCCTTGGCTCAGATGAGCGTGTTCGGGAAGGACGGCCTGGGCAACGAGCGCGTGTACAATCAGGGCTATGCCCTCACCCTTTACGTGGCCAAGACCTACGGCGAGCCGTCTCTGTCGCGCCTGGCCCGTGCCCTGGGATCGCCTACGGTGCTCGGCTTCGACATGGCGTGTCGGAAAGTCCTGGGGAAGTCCCAGTCCCAGTTGTACGACGAGTGGCGCGAGTATCTGCGGGCCACCTACAAAGCAGCTTGCCACACCCTCCTGGATCAGTTGGTCGAGGGGGAACCGCTGTACACCGAGGGCATTGCCAATCTGTTCCCGCGCTTCTCTCCCGACGGCCGGAAGCTCATCTTCCTGTCGAGCTCCACAAGCGGCCTCTTTTCTGCGACCAGCCTCTCCCTCCTGGATATGGAGACCAGGGAGCGGAAGACTCTGGTAGCGGGGGTGACCTCGCCGGCGAGCTGGACGCCCGACGGGCGGCACATCGTCTATGCCAAGCTTCACCGCGCCAACCGGCACGGGTCGCATTTCTTCGATCTCTTTGCCCTGGACCTGCAGACGGGGCGAAGCCGGCGTCTGACCTACGGCCTCCGAGCCTACGCCCCAGCCGTAAGCCCAGATGGAAAGTGGGTGGCGTGCGTAACCCAGCGCGACGGCACCCAGAATTTGACCCTGATTTCCATCGACGGCCGGGAGTCGCGCCAGCTCACTTCTTTCCACAGCGGGGAAACTCTGTATACCCCGGTCTGGTCACCGGACGGCGAACGCGTGGTGGTATCCTTCGGTCGCGAGCACGGCCGGGGCTTGCTTGCCGTCACTGTGCCCGCGGGCCAGCTGGATACGCTGCTGACGCTACCGGGAGATGTCCGTGACCCATGCTTTTCCCCCGACGGTCGCTATCTCTACTTCAGCTGGGACGGAAGCGGAATCTTCAACGTCTACCGAGTGCAGATCCCATCGGGTCCGCCCGAACCGGTGACCAATGTGCTTGGCGGAGCTTTCATGCCCACTGTCGGCAAGCAAGGAAACCTGGTTTACGCAACGTTTCGGGCCGACGGGTACAAACTTGCCCTCCTACGGGAGATCCGAAGCCTTCCCTCCTCGGCCCTGGCGTACGGGCTGCGCGGCAACTGGCTCGCTCCGGAAACCCCGGTGTCGTCCGTGGGCAGCGATAGCGCGGGGGCGATGGCGGACTCTGCCCCCTACACCTCCAGGTACGGGCCGCTGTTTTTCTTACCCCGTCTGATGGTCGATTACGGCATGCCCAAGCTGGGAGGTTACCTGTACTCCTCCGAGGTTCTGGACAGGGTGTCGATTCTGGCCGGGGGCGCCGTCAATCGTGCGGGCGATTTCGATCTCTTCGGCATCTTTGAGTACCGGCGCCTGGCACCCACGTTCTTCGTGGAGCTCTACGCCCTCTCGCGGCACCTGGACGAGAAGATCGAAGTGCTGGAAGGCTATCCCAAGGTCCGCACCAGGATTCGCTTCAACCTGCTGGAGGCCGATATCGGGATCCGTCAACGCGTCGGGGATCAGCTTCTTTCCAGCTTGACCCTCCGCCACAGCCGTTACACCAGCCATGTGGGCGACTTCTTCTTCCAGAAGCAGCTCTGGGTCTCGCCGAAGAACACCTACTACGTAGGGACAGAAGCCTTTCTGGATGTCCAGCTTGACCAAGTCGCCCGCTCCCCGGAAATGTCCATTGCGCCGCGGGGCGGGCGACGCGTCGACCTCCGCCTGGGCTACCACCGCAATAACTTCTTCAAGGACTTCTCAACGGACAATCCGTACGGGACCCTCCAAGAGGTCTACGAACCGTACCGCTATTTCTCCACGGAGCTGGACTGGCGCGAGTACGTGCCGATCCCCGGGACGTCCCACAGCGTGAGCTTGCGCGTGCGCGGAGGCTGGATCGACCGGCCGGTCCACTCGTTCTTCAACTTCTTCGCGGGTGGGCTGCCGGGCCTGAAGGGCTACCCCTATTACGCCATCGAGGGGCGAAAGCTGGTTCACTTCGGACTGAGCTACCGACTGCCTTTAGCGCGAAATCTGGCCTGGTGCCTAGGCCCGACGCAGGTGCAAAAGGTCTACCTGGCGGCCTTCGCGGAGAGCGGCACTGCCTTCGATGAGGACCGCGTTCCCTGGTCCCGGCTCCGCTCCGATGCTGGGCTCCAGCTGCGGCTCCACACGTATTCTTTCCACAGCTACCCCGTGGAGGTGTTCTTTGACGCGGCCTACGGCTTGGACCGCTTCCAGCACGCGGGCCAGTGGTACGGAAAGCAGTGGCGCTTCTATTTTGGGATGTCATTCGACTTCCTGGACGAGTGAGAGGAGGGCGACAGATGCGGTGCGCAGCCATTACCCTTGCCGCGCTCGTTTGCGCCTCCGCCTCGAGCGTTGCGGCAGGCGAAGCACGCGGTACCCTAACCAGCCCCGGCAGCCCATTGTGGTCGTCGTTCTGGGGCCTGGAGGCTGTACAGGCGCAGGAATCTCTCGTAGTCCGACCGGCCGGGTGGAAATCCCCCCGCACAGCTCTTCTCCTCTCGGCTGTGCTCCCCGGGGCCGGCCAGTGGTACGCAGGCAGCAAGATCAAGGCCGTGGCGTTCCTGGCCGTGGAAGCAGGGGCCTGGGCCGTCTACGCCGTCTACCACAACAGGGGCGGCAAAAAGGAAGATGAGTTCCAGGCATTCGCCGATGCCCACTGGCGCGAAAGCGAATACTGGGAAGCGGTAGCCCGAGAAGCTGGGCTCGACCCACGGGACCTCCAGGCTCTCCGGGAATACGAGCGTAGCCATTACAGCCACAGCCTCCATGAGCAGAAGGACCAGCAGTATTACGAGATGATTGGCAAGTACAACCAGTTCAATGCCGGCTGGGACGACACCGATACCCACCGCGGCAGGGACTCCCAGCACCGCGAGATGTACGAGGACATGCGGGCCGAGGCCAACCGGCTGTTCAAGACGGCCACCACCGGAGCGACCATCGCCATGATCAACCACGTGCTGAGTGCCATTGACGCCGCTTGGACCACGGTGCGCCACAATAACCGCCTCGCAACCGTCCGCCTTGAGGCATCCGGTCTGGTCTACGGGAACCAGCTCCTTCCTGCCCTGGAGGTGCAAGTTGCGTGGTAGGGCCCGCACCCGAGCGTTCGACAATACGGCCAGGCGGCAGACGCGAGCTGGAGTCCTCGCTCTGCTTCTCTGGGTCATGACTTGCGCGCCGGCGTTTCCACAGCCCGGTCGCGGGGAA
Source organism: candidate division KSB1 bacterium (assembly GCA_034506315.1). Classification (GTDB taxonomy): domain Bacteria; phylum Zhuqueibacterota; class Zhuqueibacteria; order Oleimicrobiales; family Geothermoviventaceae; genus Zestofontihabitans. The sequence continues at coordinate 23,683 of JAPDPT010000026.1, forward strand.
GGGGAGCAGCTTTTGTCAGCTTTGTCCCCTACTTTCCGGGGCGTCGAGGACTCCTCCCTTGTCCGTTCGAGGGGCAGGCAGGAGAGCTCGCCAGGGAAGATTGGGCCGGGCGCGGCCGCGTTTCGCTCTCTGATCCTGCCCGGCTGGGGGCAACGTTCGGCAGGTTCCCGGACCGGATTCCGCGTGTTCCTGGGCACGGAGCTCGGCCTTTGGGCCGCCTACGCAGCGTTCCGCAGCCTGGCCGAGTGGAAGGAGGATGCCTACCGGCTGTTTGCCATCGAACACGCGGGAATCGACCCGGCCGGCAAGGATAAGCAGTTCTACGTGAACATTGAGAACTACGACAGCCTCGAGGACTACAATCAAGCGAAGCTGCGGGAAAGGAACCTCCAGGATTATTATCGCGATCGGCAGCGCTACGCCTGGCGGTGGGACTCCCCCACCAACCGCCGCCTCTACGAGCAGATGCGGGTGGAAAGCGACCGGTACGCGAACCGCGCTGAGCTCACGGTGGGGGGCATTCTGGCCAACCACTTAGCGAGCGCCGTCCACGCCCTGTGGGTATCCCGAAAACAAACGGCACCTTCTTCGGCTCGCTCCCGGACAACCTGGGATTGGCAACTCAGATTCTTCCCTCGTCCCCTTGCAACGGTCTGGCTACGCATAGGCTCATGAGGAGACGGCGGCTCCCTTTCGTCGCAGAGGTGCGGCGTAGGTCTACCCCCCTCGCGCGACAGCGGGGCGTACCGCTTCCCTCTCGCACTGTCAAGGAGATGCCAGAGGCCTGGGCAAGGCCGCAACTCCTCACCTGCTCGGCAGAGCGTAGGAAGCGGTGAGCGAGACCACCGTGAAGGGGGTCTCCCCCTCAATCTTCCTCCCTCCGACTTGACCCACGTAGTCCGTGAAGACGATGTGGTGAATGGCACCGAGGGTGAGGATCAGCTTCTCGGTAGCCCTGTAGCTCAGCTCGCCGCCGAAGTTAACCCCTGCCTTTGCCTGGCTATCGGGCTCCTCCTCCCCTGCAGGCACACTGTAGCTGATCGGGTAAAAGCCGACACCCACGGTGGGCGCCAAACGGACTTTCCCCTCAAGGAAGATAGGGAAGGCGTAAGCGCCGCGGAAGGCCAACATCAGGATGGTACTCTTGTAGTCACTCCGGCCGCTCTTCATCTTCCAGGGGATATAGCCAAGATCCACGCGTAGCCCTAAAGCACCCACCTTCGACACAGCAAGGTTGTCCACCCCTGCCGATACCCCAAACAGGTAGTAATCGTGGTCATAGTAGCTCCCGGCTTCCTGCCACGGTTCGGAACCTCCGTAGAAAACACCCATCAAAGTGCAACGCTCCTGGCCGAGACTGACCGAGGCGGCAACCGCAATCATCGCGGCGCAGGCTACCACGCATAAGGACTTCCTCATGGCCACACCCTCCTGTGTTGGCGTTCCCACTGCACCTTGCGAAATCCGCCTGCCTCTCCGACCCGGTCCGGCAACCTGCGCTCCGTCCCGGCGTGGGCACCTCTAAGCACTAGGCCCTGCCCAGGGTTTGCCTCGCTGTTAATATTGCACCCTCTATTGCCAAAAGCAAGACCTCAGGTTCCGTCGCGCTTCATCCTTTGTCCATGTCAAGGATCGGACGAAAGTGGCGCCTCCGTTCTGACGCACCGCTGTGACACGCATCGACCGCCTGACACGAGTCTTTGGGCTTGCGCGACGCCGGGCCAGCTCTAAACGCGAACTGCCCCTACCCACGCCGCTCCGTGCGAACTCCCCCAGAAGATGTCCGGGTGGTGGCCCACCCACGAAGCATAGCGTTCCGAGATCCTGCGAACCAGATGCCGGGACTCCTTCTTGGCCAGGATGGCCACGGTTCCTCCGGCCCCCCCTCCCGTAATCTTGGCGCCATAGAATCCCTTCTCCGGCCCCAATTCCCTCACGGCCCGCACCAGAAAGTCCGCCTCCTTGGCCCCAAGGCCGCAGAGGCGCGAATAGCTCCAGTGGGAGGCGTACATGAGCCGTCCTGCCTTCACGAAGGCCTCCTCCGTCTGGCCGGCCTGGAGGAGCTTCATGAACTGCCGCACCCTATGGTTCTCCCGGATGGGATGCTCAGTCCGGCTGCGCACGGCGTACACGGTATCGGGATCAACGTCCGTAGCGGGGTCCTCCAGATCTCCGTACTCTGCCAGGAACCTCGAGCCCGCCATTCGCACCGGCAGAAAAGGGCGGTATTTGCGCGTGAACTCCTGAGGCGTGAGATTGCAGAGGTAGCCTCCAGGGATGTCTGGCTCCCCTCGCTCCCTGCGTAATGTGCCGATGATCTTCCTACCCATGAACGTGGCCACGCGCGTGTTTCGGTATCGGTCCCCCGCAACCGAATGCTTGACGCCCGTGTCGATCCCGGAAAAAGCCAGTCCTTCCGGAACGGGGATGGAATCGACCACTTCGGCAGGCTGGCACAGGATGGCCAGCAGCTGATCTCTCTTGCCCGACACAGCCGTCACCTGATCCATCACGCCACAGGGCGCACCGACGGCCTGGTTCTCCACCTCCTGGGCGATGAGGGCTATCTGCAGAGGCTCCAGTTTGACCCCCCACAGGGCACAGAAAGCCATCAGGGAAGCCACTTCCAGGGAAGCCGAGGAGGAAACTCCGGCTCCGAGGGGCACGGTGGAGCGGATCGCCACGTTCGCACCCCTCACGTTGGGGTCGATGAGTCCGCGGCGAGCTAAGGCCAAGGGGCCGCCAAGTACGTACCGAACCCACCGGACCCCCGGGTCCTTTCCCCACTTCTCCCGGAAAGCTTGGTAGGACAGGGGGCCGGAGTGCGTCCAGAGCTCACCCAGGTCCCACTCCACCCGCTCCTGCCACCCTTCCCTCACGGCGTTCCAGCTTGTCACCACAAGGTGCCGGTCGGTCCGTGCCTGGATGGCGACGAAGGTGGCGCGGTCAAGGGGGAGCTCCAGCACCAGGGAGCCGGAGTAATCCGCAATCCCCCCCATCACGTCCAGGCGACCGGGAGCGCGGGTGATGAGAACAGGGCCCTCCCCGTGAAAGAAGCCGGGGAAGAACAGGTGAAGCTCACGCGCGAAATTCCGGATCTCCTTCCGCTCCGCGTCGACCTCCATGGCTCCTCTCCCCTTCTGGCCCCTACGGGTTACGCCGTGAGATCCTGGCGCACACTGCCCGATCGATCCTCGAGGTCGAAACGCCCCTTATCGGCGAGTCCCTTTGGACTTCGCTCCGGTCCGCACCACGGTATCGCACCAGTAGCGTACCTTGCCGACACCTGAGCTATCCGGAGAGCCGTCGAATGCCAGACCATATCGCGACGGTTTTTGCTGGAAGAGGGTCTCGGAGCCGTACTTCACCGCCGTGACGTTGACGGCCGTGTAGCGAAGCGTCTCGGGGGTCGTCTCTGCGTACAGCAGGTCGCCGTCGCATTCCCAGGCCCCGACACGCATCCGCCCCGACTCGTAGGTGTAGCGAGGGCGGCGGTAGTCCCGGACGACGTGGCTCCGCAGATCTCGCTTGGCCACCACCAGAATCGTCCGCGGACCGTCCAGCAGTTCAACCCCGACCGATCGTCCCGCCGGCTCGCCTTCGGCCAGCCGGACCCGTTTCGCCAGCTCCTCCGGTTTCTGATCGCGCGGATGCGGGATGAGCACGGTCGCGAGCACGACATTCTCGCCCAGTTCGAAATGCTGGGAGGCCACTTGGTAAAGGGCCAGCTCGTCCTGGTAGTAGCGCCTCTCGGGCTCCACCCCTTCTATCCGGAAGTGGGTGAGGGGGAAGACGATCAGCAGATGGTGGTCCGTTGAAAGGGCATGGTACTGGAGGGAGTCGTAGACTGTATCGTACCAGTGGTCGCCGGAGGCGAGAATTTTCCGCGTGTGCCACAGGGCAGCTGCAGTGAAGTACCCCTCAACGGTCGCCTTGACGATGTCGAAGACGACGAATGCCTCCGGCCTCTTAACGTACACGAGCACCCGATCCCACTCGTAGCCGAGCTTATCGTCGATCAGGCGGGTCCGGCTGTAGTCGAATTCCGGAAGGGTTAGGAAATCGATCTTCTGGGTGCGGACCCGACGGTAGGCGCCGGAGTTGTGCAGGAAATCGAGGAGACGCTGCGGCTCTACGGCGCCTCGGAAGCTCAGACGCGCCTCGCCTTCCCTCTGGCCCATCCAGATCTTCTCCTGCCGCACACAGACCCGGTTGTGGAAATAATCCTGGCGGTAGGCGCCAAAGGGTCCGCTGGGCATGTAATCGCGGTAGCCCCCGTCGTGGAGGAGGAAGCTGCCGCCTGCGAGCAAGGCTACGATGCTATTCTCGTCGGCGTGGCCGTGGGTTACCTTTTCTTCTTCGATAGGGATGGTATCACGCAGATAGTCCTTGAACACGATCCCGCCGTCCCCCTCATCCTTGTAGTTGAGCAAGAGGTAGGTGGATCCGGACTCCCAGCCGTTTCGGAACACGATCTTCTTGCCCTGCACGTCCTCCATCACTTCCAAGCTCAGTTCGCGTGGTGGCTGCGGCTGGAGGTCGTCCGTCATCCAGCGGTAGCAATCCGTCAAAATATAGCCGAGGTCGGTGGACCGTGCGGGGACATCCCTCCGGATGAAGCGGCGGGCGATGGTCTCGGCTGCCCACTTGAGGCCGGGATCCCGGTAGGCAGAAGCCGCTGCCTCGAAGAAAGCCAGGAAGCGTGGCCAGCTGCTGTCGAAATGGGAGTCCCCGAAGTCCGGGATCATGCCGTGGGGGCTCATCAGGTGCAGGAAGTACTTGGCGTAGTAGTACATTTCGGGGGTACGGAACAGCTCGTCAAGCTTCCCTATGGCCTCTGCGTAGCTCACGAGGGAATAGAGCCAGACGCCATGGTAGAGGGTAGCGTCCTCGATCTCCCAATTGCCCCAGTTGTCGTACATCATGGCGTCGCAGTACATCTGCCAGTAGCGGCTGCGCGGGTGATCGGGGAGGAGACGTGCGGCCAGAGCCAGAGATTCCCCTCGCAAGGCGGTCCGGTTCATCGGACCCCATTCCTGCGTCCTCAGCATAAACTCGGCCGCGTCGGCGATAATGGCCTCGATTTGGCGCTGTTCGGACGCCGTAAGGGCGCCGCCTCGCTTGAGGCGCTCGTAGGCCCTCAAGTAGCGCATGCAATTGAACATGTTCGGGAGCGCAGGAATGCCGTCGCTGTACTCAGGCCTGACCTTTGCCGCCGCGGCAGGAAAGTACTTCCGGAAATCCCCGTAGGTGAGGAGAACCTTCTTGGCGCGCTCGGCGTAGACGGCGTTCCCTTCCAGCTCGTACAGGAACGAATAGATCCCGGCCATGTCCAGAAACCAGCCTGGGTCCTGGTAGCCGAAGGGGCTTTGCGGGTCCATAGTGGAGCGCCAGCGCTCAGCCAGCGAGTCGTAGTGGTCCCATACCCAGTCGGCTGCTTCCCGCGCGTATCTCAGACAGTCGTCCTTCCGGAACGTCTGTGCCGAAGCGCTCGCCCCCGCGACAAACACGCAGACCAGAATCGTACCCAATGTCTTGCTCATTCATGCCTCCTCGGGTCTCACGCTTTTCCATGCCGGTTCCACCGGGCTATCCTGGAGCAAGAGGGTTGGGTAGCCCCCTCACTTCACGAGCTGAGCGATCTGCTTGAACTCGGGCGTGCCAGCCAATTCCAGGAGCTCAAAAAGGACGCTTTCGGTGGTCGTTACGACCACGCCCGAGCGCCTCATTCGCTCCAAAGCCATCTGCCAGTCGAGCTCTCGCCGAGAGGAGACGGCGTCGGCGGGCACGTGCACCTGGTATCCCAGGTGGAGCATGTCGAGCGCTGTCTGCAGAACGCAGACGTGCGCCTCGATCCCGCACAGAACGATCTGGAAGAGCTCCCTCTGCTTCAGCTCCTGAAGCAGGGGCTCCACACCGCAGCAACTGAAGTGGAGCTTCTCGTACGGCTGGATCCCGCCCATCAACTCCCGCAGACTGGGGAGGGTCGGGCCAAGCCCCTTCGGGTACTGTTCCGTCGCGAAGATGGGTCGTTCAAGGAGGCGAAAGCCTTGGATCAACTTCCTCACCGCGGCTTCCACCCTTTCCTTCTCCCACATCACCGGATAGAGCCTTTCCTGCACATCCACAACCAACAGCGCTGCCTGGTCTCTGCGCAGAAGGAGAGGATGACGAGATCGGGTTGGCAATCGAACACCTCCGTTGTGTCTGTTGCTTCCTTCGGTACTTTGTGGAATCAGCTTCCTACGCCGTCTTCCGCCTCCGGCTCACCGAAACCTAAATCGTCCTCAGGAAGGGGTCCCTGCACACGCGCCGACTCGAAAATGCCCACTGGGCTGCAGCAGCAAGATTCCTTTCTCCCGTCAGTCGGTTTTCGAACGCAGGCCAAAGAGCTGCTCGGCGTTCTTTCCGAGGATCTTCTCCTTCTCCGCGTCGGACAGGTGCGCCCCCAGTACTTGTCCGAGCTTCCAACGCGGGTCCAGAAAGGGCATGTCGCTTCCGAAAACGACACGCTCGGCCCCCACCGCTTTCACCATCCGCTCCAGGATCCCGAAGGCGACTCGGGAGCCCGATATCTCAAGGTAAAGATTCGGTACCTTCCTCGCAACTTCGATGGCGGCAGCCATCCCTTCCGGCGTTCCCCCGGAGTGGCCGAGGAGGATTCTGGCGTGCGGGTACGCTCTTCCCACCGCCTCGAAACGCCACGGATCGTCCTCCGGCGTGCCGTGCCAACTGTGGCTAAGCACAACCAGCCCGCGCTGGTGCGCGATCTCCCACATCGGCCGGTAGTCAGCCCCGTCCACGGGAAAACCGTGGGTGCTCGGCGCGATCTTGATGCCCAAGAACGCAGGATGCGCCAATCGCCTCAACAGCTCCTCCAGTGCCCTCTCCACCCCCAAGGCGGGGTTGTACACGCAGTAGCCGTAGAACCGTTGCGGATAGTCCTGGGAGGCTCGGAAGACTGCGTCGTGGCCTTCCTCGGGCTCCCCAGCCCATGCCGCAAAGGGCGCCGCCACGCAGCAACAAATCCCCAGGCGATCCATCAGATCGATCATCGCCGCCGGGCTGCCCCCCTGGGGGATGTAAAACTCCGCCAGGTCCCCGAGATGGGCGTGAGCATCCACGATACGAACGTCGCGCAGATTCTCCCCCCTCAGCCAGGCTTCCCAGAGCGCGGAGTGGGTCACGCGGGAAGTCTCAGAAGACGGGCCAAATTCCGCCACGCGATGTCCTCCAGCCATTCCCAGGAGAGATCTGCCCACCGCACAGCCGATACCGTCGCACAGGCGTCGAAATCGGGAAGGGCACTGCCGAAGAGCAATCGGTGCGAGCCGAAGCGCTCAGCCAAGTCCTCCAACCCGCGGAACGTCTGGTAAAAGGAGATCTCCAGGAACAGATTGTCGAAGCGTTCCAGGAGGGGGTACAGGAGCCGGGCGTCGCGATACCAGGGCCGAAGGAGGACGATCCGAAGGCCGGAATGATCCCTTAGGAGTCCGGACAACTCCTCCAGCTCGATCTCGTCTGCGGAAACGAGCACAGGGTAACCGCCCTCGTCCAGCGCATTGAGGAGCTCTCCCACCCAGATCTCGCCCAGCCGAAAGCGGTGAGCCCGTGGGCAAAGACGAACCGCTCGCGCTCCGCCCTCGGCGAGATAGGCCAGGAGCTCTTCACCTCGCGGCATTTCGCCCGTGTGGTGAGGCAGGGCTACAAAACACGGTACGAGTTCCGGATGCTGGCGGCAAAGCCCGGCGGCCCTGCGGTTTCCTTCCCAGGGGTCGAGCTCGAGGGCGTAGGCGTGGGTCACCAGAGCGCGTTCGATTCCGCAGCTCTGGAACACCTGAAGAAGCTCTCCTACACTCAGGCGCGTCTCCGGACGCTGACGCTGGCTGGAACCCACCCGGCAGTGACCGTCGTAGAACCGCAGCCTTCCGGGCATGGCTTCCTCACACCGGGTTGGGCACATCCACAAACTCCGCCTCCAAGCCGAGCCTTTCGGCCAGATGCAGCGCCAGAGCCTGGACTCCTACCCTTTCCGTCGCGTGATGTCCGAGAGCGACCAGGTGCATCCGCGCCTCGCGGACCAGGTTCCAGGCCGGCTCGGCCGCCTCGCCGGTCAGAAACAGGTCCACGCCCAGCCGGATCGCTTCCGGGACGTACTTGCCCCCACCTCCGGCCAGAATTGCCACCTTGCGGATCGTCCCTGGCCCCTCCCGCACGATCAACGCCCGCTCGCTGAGGGGACCGTAGAGCTCCTCGGCGCGGTGCAGCAGCTCCTCCAGGCTGAGGCCGTCGCACGTACCGACAATTCCGACTTCCAGGAAAGGCTGCCAGTCCCTGAGTCCGAGTGCCCTGGCTGCTACGGCGTTGTTTCCCAGTTCCGGATGCTTGTCCAGAGGGAGATGGTAGGCGAAAAGGTTTAGGTCGTGCTGGAGGAGGAGGCGGACACGCTCCCGCAGCGGCCCCCAAAGGCGGGGGTCCTGTCCTTGCCAGAAGAGGCCGTGGTGGACCAGGACGGCATCGGCCCTCGTCTGGGCCGCGAACTGGAACAGCTCCGCACAGGCCGAGACCCCCAGCACGATCCGCCGAATCTCAGCCCGCCCCTCCACCTGAAGCCCGTTGAGACTATAGTCCTGGATCTCGCGCACTTTGAGGAGGTCATCCAGATACTGAAGAAGATCGTTTCGGTGCATTCGGGATTCCTCGTGGCTGGAACGCTCAAGGGACCAATATGCCCGTAGCGGCCTATCGGAGCTCCGCCAGAACTTCTTCGAGAATGAGAAGGGCTTTCTCCACGAGGGTGGGCGTGGCCTGCCGACCCATGTGGCCCAGCCGGAACACCAGACCGGCCAGCGGTCCCAGGGAGCCACCCACCACCAGGCCTCTCTGCCGCAGCCGCCGGTCCAGCTCCGGCCAGGAGACGCCGGGAGGAAGCTTGACCGCGGTGACGGTCGGCGAGCAGATCGTTTCCGTGCGGGGGAAGAGCTCCAACCCCAGCTCGCGGATCCCCTGCCGGCAGCGCTCGGCCGAAAGACGATGGCGCTCCCAGACATCCTCCAGCCCCTCGTCCAGAACGCGACCGACGGCCCGGTGGAGAGCTGCCAGAGCGTGCCAGTTGGGTGTGTAGGGGAACCAGCGGCGCTCCAGGGCGTCGCGCCAGGGGGCCAGCGCATCATAGCCCTGGTAGCCGACCTCCGCCACGATCGGCCAGGCCTTTTCGCTAACCGCAACGATGGCCAGGTCGGGCAAGGCCGAGAGCGCCTTCTGCGTGCCCACCAGGCACAGGTCGATCCCCCAGTCGTCCACGAAAAGCGGTGCACCGGCGGCGCTGGAAACCGCGTCGACGTAGAAAAGGGGCACCTCGTACTGGCGCACGATCTGGCCGATCTCCGCGATGGGGTTCAGGGTTCCGGAGGGGGTTTCGCAGTGGACGGCGGTGACCATCTTGGGCCGGGTCCTTCGCACCGCCTCGGCGACGCGTTCGGGATCGGCGGCCTCATCGTAGCCGAACCCCACAACCTCCACCTGCGCCCCGATCGAAGCAGCCATTTCCGCGATCCCATAGCCGAAGACCCCCGTGGCCACCGCGACCACCCGGTCACCGGGGCGCAAGCAGCTCTTCAGCGCGCCCCAGAGGCCTACCATCGCTTCCCCGGACATGATGGCAATGCGGTGGCGCGTTCGCAGTAGCTCCTGGAGCTGACGCTCGGTGGCCTCGTACAGGGCATAGTACTCGGGTTCCAGGTCGGCGGACCCGTAGTCCTTGGTGTAGGCCTCCAGAACCTCGTCGGCCACCGAGGTCGGTCCCGGAACCATCGGAATGGGATACGTCTCCATTCTGCCCTCCCTTAGGATCCCCGTTTCCTTGTGCCGCCGCCGGCAATCCGCGTGCCTGCGCGGCCGCCCGTCGGGACCCGCGGAGCGAACTTGCGAACCTCCCCGAACGGCCCTCCCGCAGAAGGCCTGCGTCGCCCTACGCCAGCAGAAACACCTCCAGGTTCTGCGGTCCGTGCACGCCCCGCACGAGGATCTTTTCGATGTCCGCGGTCCGACTGGATCCTGTGATGATCGTGGCCGCGGAAAAGTCTTTCTCCCCGAACCTCTGGCAAAGGGCGGGGATAACCGCGTCGAGGTCCGGGAGAAGAATCTCCGCCGAAGCGACTACGAAATGGGCAGCGGGAAGCAGGCTGAGCGAGCGAGGTCGCTGGCGACTGTGGATCAGAACCACGCTTCCGGTCTGGGCCAATAGCCAGTCAGCCCCGGTGATGCCCACGGCAGCGTCTGCCAGAAGCTCCTTCCAGTGGACACCCGGCTCGGGAGCGGTCGCCACGTGAACCTCGTCCACCCCGAACTCCCTGAGGGCCTCAGCGACGGCCTTTCCTCCCACGCACAGGCCTTCTTCCACCCAGACCGGACCCTGGCCCGCCCGACGCACCCTCTCCGCAAGTTGCTCCAGCAGACGCTCAGGCTGCCGCTCCACGAATACCCGGCCGCCCAGCTCCTCCTGCCGCGCGCGAAACAGATTCAGTAGCGATTCCCGATCCGCACCAGAGAGCCGCCGGTCACGCGACTGCCGGACCTCCGCCTCCGGGTACGACGGCCCGCCCAGGGCGACGGCGCTGCGGATCCTCTCGAGGATTCTTCTCCGGGAGCGCTCGGACACTGCTTCACCTTTGCGTTAGCGGATTGGACCTGCGAAGTCGACGGCAACTGGAACTCCTCTCGTCAAGGGCTGAGCTGGTCCGCCAGCTGCCTCCAGCGGCGATAGAAGCTGCGCCGGGCCAGCTTGGGGAAGGTGCGCGTCCTGCTCCACACCGGTAGCCGGAGATGCCGCCTGCGCGGAAGGGCAAGGCTTTGGGCTACGCGCACGAGGAGCGCGCCTGCGCGGTAAAGGCGAGGACGGCTCGCCACGAACGACCAGACACGAAAGGCCAGCCTCTCCAGCAGGCCACTGGTATTCAGGCCGCTCTGGATCCGCGCCCTGAGCTCCACAAGCAGATGGTTCACGTCGATGGCGACGGGGCAGATCTCCGCGCAGGCTCCGCAGAGGGACGAGCCAAAGGGCAGCTGGTACCCGTACTCCAGGCCCCGGTACAGCGGGGTCAGGACCGAGCCGATGGGGCCCTGATAGACCCAACCGTAGGCGTGCCCGCCCACGCGCTGAAATACGGGGCAGACGTTCAGGCAAGCGCCGCAGCGAATGCAGTAGAGGGAGGACCTCATCGCGGGGTCGGCCAGGATGCGGCTTCTCCCGTTGTCCAGCAACACGACGTGGACTTCCTCCGGACCGTCCCGGTCCCCCTCCTGGCGCGGGCTGCGAATCAAGTTCACGTAGCACGGAAGGCGCTGGGCGGTACTGCTGATCGAGAGCAGGTTCAGAAACACGCGCAGGTCTTCGAGGGTGGGAATCACTTTCTCGATGCCCATCAGGACCACATGGACGCGGGGTGCCGTCGTGCTGAGCCGGGCGTTTCCCTCGTTCTCCACCACCCCGATGAGCCCAGGGTCGGCCACCGCGAAGTTGGCCCCCGTAATACCCATCTCTGCGCTCAGGAAGTCGCGTCGCAAAGTGCGTCGTGCAATCTGAGTGAGGGCCTCGGGATCTTCGGTGTAGTCCACCCCGAGCTTCTCAGCGAAGATGCGGCCCACATCCTGCCGTGTCCGGTGCATCGCAGGGGTCACGATGTGGAAAGGCGGCTCGCCCGAAAGCTGCTGGATGTACTCTCCCAGATCCGTCTCCACCGGCCGGATCTTGCGTCCCTCGAGGAAAGCGTTCAGCCCCACTTCCTCGGAGGTCATGGACTTGGACTTGACGGCCGTCCAGACGTTGTGCTTTCGCGCAATGGTCAAGATTTCGGTGCAGGCTTCTTCCGCGTTCTCCGCCCAGTGGACGCGCACGCCCTGAGCCTCCAGGTTCTTCTCCAGCTGGAGGAGGTAGTAGTCGAGGCGCGCCAGGGTGTGTTCCTTGATCCGGTGGGCTGCGCGGCGCAGCTCCTCCCAGTGGGGTGTGGAAGCCACAAGGGCAGCCCGCTTGCCTAGGACTTCGTCGCAGGCTTTGCGCAGGGCATTCTGCAGCGCGCTGTCGTCAAGGCTTACGCGCACATTCTGGTAGAAGTAGCGCGAATCCAGGATCACGCGGCTCATGCCAACCCCTCCCCACTAAGCACGTGGACAAGGTGAAGGGCACGGAGGGGTAAGCCGCGCCGCTCAATCACGCCCTGCAGCTGCAGGACGCAACTAATGTCGTTCATCACCACGTACTCAGCGCCTGCCTTCTGGGCCTGTTCCAGCTTGTAAAGCGCCATTGCGGTGGACAGCTCGGGGAACTTCACCGCGAAGGTCCCTCCAAACCCGCAACAAGCCTGCGCGTCGTTCATTTCGACCAGTTCCAGACCCCGCACCTTCCGGAGAAGCCGCAGAGGCTCCTCGGACACCCCAAGCTCCCGCAACAGGTGGCACGACGCGTGGTAGGCCACCTTCCCCTCAAACCTGGCGCCGAGGTCGTCCTGCCCAAGGCGCTTCACCACAAACTCGCTGAACTCGAAAACCCTCTGGGCGAGAGCGGTGGCAGCCTCCTGCTCCGGCTGGCCGTGGAAAAGCCGTTGGGAAAAGACACGCGCCATGGCCACGCACGACCCCGACGGCGCCACCACAACAGGAGCGTCGGCGAAGACGCGCAGAAAATGGCGGGCCACCCGGCGGGCGTCCTCCCAATAGCCGGTGTTGAACGCGGGCTGCCCACAGCAGGTCTGGGCCGGAGGGTAATGCACCCGGCAGCCGAGGCGAGCCAAAATCCGCGCCATCCCCTCACCGACTTCCGGGTAGAACTGGTCCACCAGACAGGGAACAAAGAGCCACACTTCCACGAGTCCGCTCCGTCGCTCCAGGTTTCCCGTCGAGTCAATCCTTTCGGCTACTGGGTGACCCCAAATCCAGGGCTAACAGCTCCGCCAGCATCTCCTTCAAGCGTCTCATGGAAACCCAGGCGGCGTATTCCGCCACCGTTCGGATGGGAAAATCCGGATCCAGCTCCTCGGCGCCCGGGATGAGCACGTGCGGTCGCCAACGGGGGTCGAGGGAGACAAAACCTCGGTACCCGTCCGCAAGTAGAGCCCGCAGCTGCTCCGCAACCCCCACCTCTCCCTCGCCCAGGGGGACGAACTCAACCGCCTTTCGCCCGGGCAGGAACCGGACGTCCTTCAGGTGGACGTGGGCCACAAGTCCGCGCACCGCCTCGTACCCACGGTGCGGCTCGTCCTGGCCCTCGACGCAGAGGTAGTGCTCCTGGGGATCCCAGCAGGCGCGAGCGAGAGGGGAACCCAGACGGGTGAGAAACCGGCCCAATTCCTCCCCCGTCCTGACCATCGTGGTGTGCTCGTTTTCCACAGCCAGGCGCACCCCCACCCGTGCTGCGATCAGCAGGGCGCGCTCGTAGGCTTCCGTCACGCGGTCGAATTCAGCTTCCAGGGCGCCGTTCCGGAAGAAGGTGGCCGTGCACACCAGATCGCACCCCAGGTGTTCGGCGATCTCAATGGAGCGCCCGAGCCACCGAAGATGCTGCTCCACGGCCTCGCGATCGTCGATCGGACACTTCAGGAAGGGAGAGATCACCGCGCTGATCACTAGCTCCGTACCAGCCAAGCACTTGCGGATCTCCTGGATCTGCGCGAGGGTCAGCCGCTCTACCGGGCTATCCCACACGGAGCGCAGCTCCAGCCCCTCCAGTTGGAACCGCCGCGCGAACTCCACGGCGCGTCGAAAATCCTGGCTCACGCCGTCGGTGATCACCGAGACCTTGAGCACACCACCTCCGTCAACACCCCTGAGAGTAACCCCTCCGCTCTGCGGAACGTCCGCGAAGAGGTGACCTTATCTTCCTCACACACCCGGGCCTTCCGCGCCCGGTTCCGATCTCTCCAAAGGACGGACCAGGTGGACCTGGCGGGCTACCTCGACGAATCCCAGCTCCTGGTATAGGTGCAGAGCCCGCTCGTTGTGGGCAAGCGTTTCGATCTTCGCCAGGGCCATGCCCAGGCGGCGGAACTGCTCGAGCGCCGCTTCAAGGAGCTCCCTCCCTATGCCCCGTCCCTGGTATTCGGGGTGGATGGCCAGATTCGGGATCCAACCAATCCGGCTGAGCGGATCGGGGTGGGAGGTGACGTAGCCGACCACCCTGCCTTCCATCTCGGCCACCAGGGTGTGGGGAGCGTGGAGGTCGAGGTCGCGTTCGATGTCCCGCCGCTTACGGTCTTGCCAGGTCAAACCCCCGACCGTTCCGAACCGTTCTTCGATCGCGTGGTCGATGGCCACGCCCGGGAAGGCCAGCAAGGTGATGGCCACCACCGCCTCGCGGTCGCTCTCCCGGAAGGAACGGATCCTCAGCCCTCTGCCCTCACGGTTGCGGTCCATTGTAGCGGCTCCCGTAGCGGTCCAGGTGCAGGACCTCCCGAAGATTCCGTTTCGGCACGTGGTGAACGCCTTCTCCATCCCGGTAGTACCTGACCGAATCGCCCATCGGCTCGGGAACCGCCACCTCCGCGGGTGCTCCCACCGCCAGGACGGAGTCAATCTCGTACGCCTCGGGGATTCCCAGCGTTTGGTGAAGGGCGGGCTTGTCCAGCGAGCCGATCCAGCAGGTTCCGAATCCGGCCTCCAGGGCCACGAGGATCATGTTCTCGATGGCAGCGCCGCAATCATGGTAGCCACCGTGGGCGCGCACCTGGCGATTGATCAGCACCACCACGTACGCCGGCGGCCGTTCTCCCTCCCGCGGCACTCCTTGTTCGCCCAGATAGGCCGCCCAGCGTGTAGCAGCGAAGACCCGGGGCACAATCTCAGGATCGGTGACCACTACGTACTCCAGCGGCTGCAGATTGGCTCCTGACGGGGCAAGCCGCGCCGCGTTAACCATGCGCAGCAGGAGATCGAAGGGAACGGGATCTTGACGGAAACGGCGGATGGTCCTCCGCCGCAGGATGAGGTCGTAAACCGACATGGCTTGCGTCCCGGGGCTTCCTTATCCCTCGTCCGTGACCTCCGCCTGGCCCTGATCGACGGGGTGCACCGTCCAGTCACGCGCCGGATAGTACTCGACGATCGTCCCGTCGCGTTTCTTCAGCACCACCCGCTCGATCTCCGCGTTGGCGATCTGGGCCTTGCACTGGTTGCAGATGACGTCGTGCCCGACCACGTAGATGGTGGTGCCGGAGGTGGCGTGTCCGTTGCGGGCGGCCAGGGCGATGGCGTTCGATTCCGCGTGCGACCCCACCGCGCGACACCTCTCCAGCTGCGTCCCGCTGGGAATCCCGTTGCGGTCCCGGTAGCACCAGCCGATCTCCAGGCAGTTCTTCTGGTATTTCGGGGCCCCGTTGTACCCGGTGGAAATGATGTCCTTGTCGCGGACGATCACGGCCCCCACCTGATTCCGGAAGCAGGACGAACGTTTCGACACCACCTCGGCTACCTGAATGAAGTACTCGTCCCAGCTCGGCCGCGCTCGCGCAGCACTCCCTGCCTTGTTCCCCACGCTTCCTCCCAGCTCTGATCCGCCACGGACGATCTTCCCTCCCCTCGAGGAGCCTCAAGATACCCAAACCCAGCCACAAAATCAACGGACACGCGTCCGCCCAGGGTTCTTGCTCCGGGAAGGTAGGTGAGACGGCGCGAACACTCCGTCCGCAGGTACAAAAGGCCGGCGATCAGAGTTTTCCCGCGGCCCACAGCGTGCCCCGGACGAAGGTGAGGCGGAAGCCTTCGCACTGCATCGATTCCACGCTGTGCCCAAGCACGGTGTGAAAAACCCTGCCCTCGCCGTAGGCACGGATGAAGATCATCGGGTAGTCCCGGTCCTTGTCCCGGGAGTGCGCCACCGCAAGGATGTGGAAGGGGCTGTACTGGGTAAGGTCTCGGTAGAGTTCGTCCGTGGTCTCGAAATCCGTCAGCCCGGAGGTGATCGGGTGCTCGGGGTCGACGATCCTCACCGTGAAGCGCCCGTAGCGGTCGTGGCCCGCCCCTTCCCTCCAGGCCAGGCCGATCATCTCCTCGAACTCCTTCCAACCAGGAAAGGCGTTGTTCGAGGAGTGTACCACAACCAGCCCCTTTCCGAGATCCCGGACGAGATGGATGAGCCCCCGCTCCGTAGTCGAATCCCAACGCTGCGGGCGATTGTAGTGAAGGACAATCGCGTCGTAGGCCGCGGCGGCCGGTGTGCCCAGCACCGCCGGCTCCTCGCTCACCACCACCTTGATCCCCGCCTCCTCCAGTTGCTGGCGCATTACCAGGGTAGTCGCGCGCCAGTCGTGGTTGCTCTCCCCCGTAATGAGAAGCACTTTGACCCCAGGCGCCTGCTGAGCCGAAGCCAGGCAAACGCAGAAAACGAGCAACAAGGCTCCAACCGTCCTGACCATCGCTCCCTCCCAGGCTTCAGGGTACAGGTGATCGTTACGTGCCGCCTTGCAGCACCGCCAGGGCACTTTCCAGCTGCAAATCCCTGCCCGACCTTACATCGGCTTCCGTTTGGGGTACGCGCACGTCCGGAGAAACCCCAAGCCACTCAAAAGGTAAACCATCGTACCGACGCAGATCCGTTGTCGGCACGCGGATCTTGATCCCGCTCGGCAACCGGAAATACTCCGGGGACCCGGATCCGCCCGCTGTGGTGTCCCCAACGAGCGTAACGTGGGGGAGCTGCTTCATCATTTCCGCGAATAACTCCGCGGCACTGCAAGAGACCCCATTGATTAGGACGGCGATCGAGGAGAACTTCCAGGGCACCCGGCGTGGACGAAGTGGCTCCTGAGCCACCTCTTCCCCCTGGCGGTACATCGGGGGCGGCGCCAGAGGCTCGCTCAGGAACCCGCGCACCAGGTAGCAGGCGTTCCCCCCGGCTCCACCGTCATTGTGGCGAACGTCGAGGATCAGACGCGTCGTCTCGCAGAGGCTCTCGAGCGCCCCATCGACCTCGCGCACCCAATCGCCCTCTGCGAAGGTGCTCAGCCTGAGGTAGCCGAAGTTCCCGCCCACCAGACCGTACTCGAATCGCCTACCCCCTCCCATCCGGAATTCGGAAGTGGCGTACCTACGCACAACCTCCGGATCGAAAGCTCGCCGGTCCCTGAGGGCACGCGGCGACTCGTACGTCGGCATGTAATAGCCACCCAGGGTCGTCAGGCCAGCGTGCACGTCCCTGAGCTCAGCGAGGAGGTCGAAGAGAATCGGGTAGATCTCGTCCCCTCTCGCCTTCTCCGCGCGCGCCCGATATTCCGGATACAAGCCCTGCCAGTCGATTCCCTTGAAGCTCAGGTAGGGGTAAACGCGCCCGATCGTTTCCCACGCGGCTTGGAAATCCCTTACGTTCGCCTCCGCCCCGTGGTCCTCGACCAGCAGGTTCGCACAGCCCGAGGCGGCAAAGACTCCAAGCAAGCCAAAGGCCGCTCTCGTCAGAAGCGCCACGAGACTCCCACTGAGACCGCGTCGTCACCCGAAAGAAAGAAGTCGCGCCAAGCGATTCGCGTGAATTCCCCCGCGTACAGAAGCTTCAGGTCGAGCCGATCGTCCGGGCTAAAGCCCAGACCCGCCCTCCACCCTGACCGGAGAGCGCGCCATGGGCCCCCAAAGGTAATGGGCGAGACCTCCGAGACACGCACGTCAACGGATCGGACTACGACGGAAAGCACGGAGAAGCTTGCTGCAGCAACCCAGTTCAGATGATGCCCCAAGTCCCCGGCGACCTCACCCTGCGCGCCCAGGGACAGAAGGCCAGCTACAGAGTAAGCGCGGAACACCGATTGACCCGCCGAGGCCATGTTCTGTACCCGGAAGTGGACGAAAACATTGGCAAAGGGTCCCAGCCTCACTCGCAAGGGATGGCCCAACGCCCAAAGGCCCTGTGCCCGATGGAGGCAACCTACCCGGAGTTCCGTTTCGGTGACCCCTGCGGAAAGGTTGTAGCTGCGCAAGTGAGCCACGCTCAGGTAGTGGAGCCGGACGCACACTTCCCGGCCCTCGATGTCCTGCTGCCAGGTAACGCCAAGCGCGCGTGTGCCCCCTCTGTAACGGGCGCGGGAGACGAACTCGTCCCGCACCGCCATTGAGCCCATCGCCAAGTCCGCTCCCACGCTGAGACGTCGCTCCGCGGGTCCCGCCCGGCTCG